>CAZJUL010000166.1:5529-6650 GCA_964549095.1 uncultured Elusimicrobiaceae bacterium | reverse complement strand
ACAGTCCCCTTCTACCGCTCGCTTCGCTCGCCGGTAAAGGGGACAGTCCCCGGTTCCACCAGCTCAGCCTTTTTACTTCCCATTCTACCGTCCGCCTACGGCGGACCGGTAAATCGGGACAGTCCCCGGCCCTGATTTTACCAGCCGGCCGCGGCCATGCCGGCTTCGCAGCCGTAGATAAGCCCGGCGCAGAAATCCGCGCCCGAAGTGTGCCCGTGCTTCAGCGCGGCCCTGGCGGCCAGGGCCAGGCGCTTATCCCCGTCCGCGGCCAGGGCGCTCAGCAGTTCCTTGATCTTCTCGCTGACCAGCCCGTCGTAGGCGGAGGTCAGGAAAGAATTGGAGATAAGGTTCCGCGTGGAGGCGTTCCTATACACCGCCTCTTTCGCCTCCGTCACCGCGGCGTCCATGTTGAGCTCCGTGAAACCCAGCCCCGTCAGGTACCCGCTCAGGAAATCGTCGCCCGAAGGCGTGAGCCCGAACCCCAGGCCTTTCAGCGCGCGCGCCCCTTTGGCGTAGTCGCCGGCCTCAAGCAGCGCCACCGCTTTCCTGACGCGGCGGGCCATCAGCTTCTCGAACTGCCGCGTGAAGTCCTCTTCCGCCGCCGCGTCGAAGAGGAAACGGAGGCTCTTGGGGCTGGCGTGCTTCACCAGGTAATTCTTCAGGAAAGCCAGGTTCTCGTGCAGGAGGCGCGGGTCCACGCTCACCAGCGGGAGAGCCGCGTCGTAGGCCTTGCCCGGGTCGAAGGAGAGGCGGTTCTCGTCGATATAAAGGTAGAACTTCGTGGTCTTAAGGCGCCGCGCGTGCGTGGGCAGCTGCTTCAGCACCACGTTGAACGGCCCGTTGCCGGTCTTGCGGTTGACCAGCGAGATCATGAAGCTGCGGCCGCGGAAGTTCAGCGCGTTGTCAAAGGCCGAATGCAGGTCGAAGGTGCCGACGGGGATAGAGTCGCCGAAGCCGATAAGTTCCATATACGCTCCTGACCGTGACCGGCGGGCCTGACGCTATTTGCCTGCCCAGGGAAATTCTTTCCGCTCTTTAAGGAACGGGAGCTTCGCGCGCAGGGAGGCGACCGTTTCGCCGTTCACGCGCGTCTGCGTAACGAAGATGCCTTCCGCCGAGCC
>CAZJUL010000166.1:0-5519 GCA_964549095.1 uncultured Elusimicrobiaceae bacterium | reverse complement strand
CTTGACGCCCAGCGGGTCGAAGCACAGCGAGTTGCCGGAATATTCCGTTTTGCCGTCGAAGCCGGTGCGGTTCACTCCGACGCAGTACGCCTGGTTCTCCACGGCGCGGGCGCGCAGCAGCGTCATCCAGTGCTCGGCCCTCTTCTTCGGCCAGGCGGCGATGACCACATAGATGTCGGCTTTTTCGGCCCGGTTCCAGAAGAGGTAGGGGAACCGCAGGTCGAAGCAGACGGCGGGGGCCACCCGCAGGCCGTCCAGTTCGAACACTTCCAAACCGGCGCCGGCCTTGTATTCCTTATCCTCTCCGCCGAAGGCGTAAAGGTGTATCTTGGAATAGGTGTTCACCCTGCGGCCTTTCCTGTTCAGGGTGATAAGGTTGTTGCAGCCCTTTTCCACGCCGCCGTAGGACACGTTGAATTCGTGCTCGGCGGCCAGGCCGGAGAAAAAAGCGTGGTCCTCGGCGGAAAGCTCCGAGACGGCCTTCTTCATCGTGAACCCGGACAGCGTCATCTCCGGGAAGATGAGCCAGTCTATCTCCGCGCGGCGGGGATATTTGGCCAGCAGCGTCTCTATCCTGCCCTTGTTCTCTTCCTTGTCTTCCCACTTCGCGTCATACTGGCAGACGGCTATTTTCATTTGGAGCCTTTCGCCTTTTTATATTCCAGCGCCACTTTTTCCTTCGTGACCGGCATGGACTTGATGCGCACGCCCAGCGCGTCCTCCACGGCGTTCGCTATCAGCGGCGCCGCCGGTATCATGGTGTGCTCGCCCACGCCGCGCGCGCCGTACGGCCCGTCCGGCTGCGGCACCTCCACGATGATCGGGATTATCTGCTCAGGCGCGTCCATCGAAGTCGGTATCTTGTAGTCGGAGAAATTGGCGTTCAGCAGTTTGCCCTTGTCGCTGAACCGCATATCCTCGTAAAGCACCGTCGCGAAGCCCTGCAGCATCCCGCCCACTATCTGGCCCTTCACCAGGTCCGGGTTTATCGCCTTGCCGCAGTCCACGGCCAGCGCGGCCTTCAGGATCTTCATCTTGCCGGTCTCTTTGTCCACTTCCAACACCACGCCGGCCGCGCCGGTGGTATAATGCACGTTGGGATGACCGCCCTGGCCCGTCTCCGGGTCGCCGATGGCCGAGGCGAACTCCGGCATGAACATCCCCACACCCATTATCGGCCCGCCCTTGAAGGTGTAATCCTCGGCCTGTATGCCGTTTATGACGAAGTCTTTCAGGGCCAGCGCGAAATCCGGCTTGGTATGGCATTTCACTTTTTCGCCTTCAAGGTAAAGGCAGGACCTGTCCAGGCAATGGACCCGTTCCACCAGGGCGAATATCTTCAGCCGCGCGTCTATGGCCGCGCGCTTCACCGCGTTGCCGCAGCCCCAGGTCACGTGCGAGCCGACCGTCTGCCACTCGTACGGGTTGCGGTCCGTGTCCGGCGTTTCCACGCGTATCTTTGAGACGGGCACGGTCAGCACTTCGGAAGCTATCTGCGCCATCACCGTCAGCAGGCCCTGGCCTATCTCCATCCCGGAGACAAGGATGTTCAGGCTGCCGTCCTCGTTGAACTTCAGGAAGGCGCTGGAAGAAGCGTTCGGGGGCATGGCGGGGGATTTCCAGAAGCAGACCAGCGACTTGCCTATGGCTTTAAGCGGATCCTTGGACTTTTCCTTCACGCCCCACTTTATTTCTTTTTCCACTTTTTCTATGGCTTCCTGTATGCCGGTGGGATTCATGTGCGCGCCGTAAGGCAGCGTGTCGCCCTCTTTTATCGCGTTCTTCTTCCTGAACTTTACCGGGTCCATCTTCAGCGCGTGCGCCGCGCGCGTGATATGCGACTCCAGCCCGAACAGGAACTCCGAGTAGCCGAAGCCGCGGTAGGGCCCGCCGGGGGGGAGGTTGGTGTAGATGCACATCGAGTCTATGCTGAGGTTGTCCACCTTGTACGGGCCGCTGGCCGAAAGGCCGGCCGCATTGACCACATTGGCGCCGTATTCCACATAGGCGCCGGCGTCCCAGTAGAGCTTGTAGTCCAGCGCTGTGATGCTGCCGTCCTTTTTGACGCCCATTTTTATCTTCGCGGTCACGCCCTGGCGCTGGTAGGTGTTGTAGAATTCCTGCGCCCTGTTCCAGAGCACCTTCACCGGCCGGCCCTTTACGGCTATGGCCAGCACCGCGCCCAGTATCTCCATGCTTACGCCGGCCTTGCCGCCGAAGCCGCCGCCGATATAGGTGCTTATGACGCGCACGTCCTTGTGAGACAGCCCGAACTGCTCCAGCGCCTGCGCGAACAGGTGCCGCTGCGTGAACGGCGACTGCGAGGAGGTCCACATGGTGAGCCGGCCGGAATCGTCGTAGAGGCCGATGGTGGAGTGCGGCTCTATGGCGCAATGCGCGTAGCGGGGCACATAGTAGGTGTCTTCCAGCACCAGGTCAGCGTCTTTGAAGCCGCCCGCCAGGTCGCCCTTGCGGGTCTTGCGCCAATGGGCGATGTTGGTATCCTTCTTGGGGAAGAACCACGGGACGTGTTTATAATTGGCAAGGTCAGGGTGAACCAGCTCGGAATTCTTCCCGAGGGCCTTCACCGGGTCAAAGACCGGCGTAAGCTCTTCGTATTTCACGTCCACCAGCCCGGCGGCCTTCAGCGCTATCTTCGGGTCCGTGGCTATCACGGCGGCGACCTGCTCGCCCACGAAGCGGACGGTATCCTTGGCGAAAACATAGCGGTCCGTCATGTAGAGGCCGAACTTGAAGGGAAAATCCTTTGAGCTGACCACTTTGACAACACCGGGCTCTTTGAGGGCGCGGGTGAAGTCTATGGATTTAATGCGGGCGTAGGCGTAAGGGCTTTCCACGATGGCCGCGTAGAGCAGCGCCGGGCCGAATTCCAGGTCGTCGGTATATTTCGCCGCGCCGGTGATCTTCTCCCAGCCGTCCACCCGCAGCACGCTATGCCCCACGACTTTCAGCTCGTCCTGCTTTTTCGCCTTCGCCGCCGTCTTCGGTTTAGCCATCACTTTGTTAAGCGCCATAGTTACCTCTCAAATTATTTTGCGGATAAAGAACAGCATCCTTCACTTTACGGTCTCCTCTATCGCGTCTATGATCGGGGTGTAGCCGGTGCAGCGGCACAGGTTGCCGGCTATGGCCTCTTTGATGTCGTGGCGCGACGGCTTGGGATCCTTCTCCATCAGCTCTGTGGCGGAAAGGATCACCCCGGGCGCGCAGAAGCCGCACTGGAAGGCGTTCTTTTCGTGGAATTTCTTCTGCAGCTTCTTCGTCCAGGGGCGGGAATTTGCGCCTTCCAGCGTCACTATGTCCGCGCCTTCGGCCTCGACGGCCAGCATCAGGCAGGAGCGCACGGTTTTGCCGTTCAGCAGTATGGTGCAGGTGCCGCAGTCGCCACGGTCGCAGCCGACCTTCGGGCTCTTCACGCCCAGCTTGCCGCGCAGCACGTCCAGCAGCACGTCGTTCGGCTCTACGCTGACCATCGCGGTTTCGCCGTTCAGCTTGAATTCGATATTGTGTTTTTTCATTGTGTCCCCCGCTTATATTACCGGCTCGCCGTATTTCGGGCCCTTGCCGCAGATGCGGGCGGCGGCGGCCTTCAGCGCGCGCTCCAGCATCACGCCGGTCATGTGCACGCGGTATTCCTTGCTGGAGCGGATGTCCGTTATCGGGCTTATCTCCTTTAAAAGAACGCCCGCGGCCTCGGCCACGAGCTTGTCGGAAAGTTTTTTCCCGTTCAGCAGCTCTTCTGTTTTAAGCGCCCGGGCCGGTTTCGGACCGAGGGCGCAGAACGCCACTTTATAGGTATTGTCCGCGAAGGCCAGCACCGCCAGGCCGCCCTGCGCCAGGTCCTCGCCCTCGTAGCGCGAGAGCTTGGCGTAACAGCCGCCGGACGCTGTCTTGAAAAGGGGCAGCTCTATTTCCACCACCATTTCGTCGGAAGCAAGCACCGTCTTTTTGGGACCGGTGAACCAGTCGTTCACGGAGATCTTTTTCTTCCCGCGCAGGCTTTGTACCACGACATAGGCGTCATAGACCTGCAGGACGGCGGCCGAGTCGGCGGAGGGCACGGCCGAGCAGATATTGCCGGCGACGGTGGCCCTGTTCCTGACGCCCGCGGAGGCCACGGTGCGGGCCATTTCCCAGAGCAGGGGGAACTTAGACTTAACCAGGGCGGATTCGATAAGCTGGCTGAACGTGACCAGCGCGCCCAGTTTCAGCACATAGCCGTCCAGGGTTATGGCGTCCAGGCCGGGCACGCCCTTGATGTCCACGACGGCTTCCGGCCTGGCGATATTTTCCTTCAGGTGGACCACCAGGTCGGTGCCGCCGGCCAGCACCTTGCCCGTTTCCCTGTAAAGCGCCAGCAGGCGCAGCGCCTCGTCCAGGGTTTTGGCTTTCACATAATCGAATTCGGTCGTAATAGGCATACTTTTCCTCCGGAACAGTTATCCCCGCGCTTAAGGCAGCCAAGCCATCACGCGGCCCATCGCCGATTCCATCTCCATCCCTTTCAGCGGGAAGAAGCCCAGCCAGCAGCGCTTGTTGGAAAGCTTGTCTATGTCGCCGCCGAGGTTCTCGGCGTGGACCAGGCGCTTCGGGAAGAGCTTCAGGTGCATGACCTGGTAATATATTTCCTGGGGGAACATCTCGTCCCATTTTTTGCCGTAGTCCTGGATGAGCTTGTTCTCGGCTTCGATGAACAGTTTCGGGTGCCAGTTGCGGATGATGGTGTTCATCGGGTGGTCGGCCGAACCGCAGTCCACGCCTATCCACTTGAACTTCATATCCAGCGCCCACTTGTGGAACTTCGGGCCGGGGCCGGGATGCTTGCAGAAATAGCGGACCTCGTCGCAGACGTTCTTTTCGTACCAGGCATATTTGTGATAGCCGGTGTTGATTATCAGGATGTCGCCCTTGCGGATATCGGCGCGCTTCATCAGCAGCTCGGGTTCATAGAGGGAATAATCGCAGACGTCCTTCGAAATATCCACCACCACGGCCGGGCCGGTCCATTCGCGCATCGGCACCTGGCCTATGGTGCGGCCGGCGCTGTAAAAATGTATCTCGCCGTCCATGTGCGTGCCCACGTGGTTGGAAGTGGTCATTATCTGCCCGTTGGCGCCCTGGCCCATATGCGCGCCCGCTATGCGCTTGAAATACTGGAGCTGGAGCGGCATATAGCTCGGCCACGGCGGGGTATGTATGCTCAGCGGCTGGGTAAGGTCGAACATCTTCGCCTTCTCCATGAATTTGATGAAATCATTGGGTTTCATGCGGTGTTTCCTCCGGGGATTTGGTGAATGAATCTATATAGAATTCTAACAAATGCGGCGGTATCGTTCAATGTAATTTGAGGAGGGATTTAACCGGCTTCCCGCATAAAATTAAACAGCACGAATGGAGCTGGTGGCGGGGTATAGTGGAGGGGTGACGCCGGGTTTGCCCGAAGGGGGCATCCGGACCCCGACCTGGTCTAGCCTAGGAGGGGGAGGATAAGGGCGGCC
>CAZJUL010000165.1:4398-6661 GCA_964549095.1 uncultured Elusimicrobiaceae bacterium | reverse complement strand
GAGAACGGCGCCGCGGTGCTCCGCACCAGCGGCCGGACGATGAAGTTCGAGGGCTACCTGAAGGTTTACCGCGAGGAGAAGGAGGACGAGGTCACCGACGAGGAGGAGGACGAGGAGTCGGCCGCCATTCCGCCCCTGAAAGAGGGGGATCTCCTGACGCTGAAGGACGTGATCACCAAGCCGCACAAGACCAGCCCCCCGCCGAACTACAACGAGGCCAGCATCATCAAGACGCTGGAGAAGCACGGGATAGGCCGCCCCTCCACTTACGCGGTCATCATCAAGAACATCGTGGACCGCGGCTACATCAAGCGGGAGAAGGACCGCCGCCTGCTGATAACCGAGCTGGGCGCGCTGGTGACGGACAAGCTGAAGGATTTCTTCCCGGACATAATGGATATTTCCTACACGGCCGCCATCGAGGATAAGCTGGACGATATCGCCGACGGGGCGATCGACTGGGTGAAGATGATCAAGGAGTTCTACGGCCCGTTCGCCAAGAACCTGGAGTCCGCGAACAAGGACATGATCAAGACCAGGCCGAACGTGACGAAGACCGACGAGAAATGCCCGCTGTGCCTGAGCCCGATGGTGATGCGCGAGAGCCGCTACGGGAAGTACCTGTCCTGCTCGCGGTTCCCCAAGTGCAAGGGGAAGACGCCGCTGGACCGGGACGGGAACAAGGTGGAGGTCTTCAAGCCGATCCCCACCGAAAAGACCTGCACCAAGTGCAATACCAATAAGATGCTGCTGCGCAAGAGCGCGCGCGGATTTTTCCTGGCCTGCTCCGGGTTTCCGAAGTGCAGGAATATCGACAAGGTGGAAGACCCCGAGGTGCAGCGGATCATAGACGGCGCGAAGCCGAAGAGCTGACGGAGCGGCTTCCCGCGAAACCTTGCGGCCGCCCGGGGTTTTGTCGGGGGCGGCGGCATGTTCCCCTCACTCGCGGGACCGGGGGTTTGGGGAAGAGTCCCGTGGTTTCCGCCGGCGAAGAACCTGTTTGAATGAATTGTGCCGCTTCGCGGCACCCGGCTCGCACACAGTGCTCGCCTCAAACATTCTTCGCCGGTCGCCTAATGATAGCGACTTCCCTCCAGAGACCGGGCTGAAAACCTCCGAATGGGACGTAAGCAAGTTTTTGCGTGAAGCCACCCGCTCCAAATTATAAAATGAACCTCCTTATTGAGAAATTCCTGCTGCACCTGAAGTCGCAGAGGAATTTCTCCAGGCATACGGTCAAAGCCTATAAGTTCGACGTGCGGGAATTCGCCGCTTTCGCGGCCTCCCAGGGCGCGGCCGCGCCCGCTTCGTTCGACAGGATGCTGCTGCGCGGGTATATCGCTTTCATCAGCGAAAAGAAGGTTTCCAGGAACACCCTGCTGCGCAAGATCTCCGCCGTCCACTCTTTCCTTTCCTATCTTATCGCCGACCGGGTCATGGAGAACGATCCTTTCGACCTGATCACTTCGCCTAAGAAGGAGAAGCGCCTGCCCAGGTTCATGAGCGAGGGCGAGGTGGGCAAGCTGGCGGATCTCAACGCCCCGGAACAGGTGTCCGCGAAGGACGGGGAATACAGGTTCGCGGAAAGGGACTTCGCCATTTTCGAGCTGCTGTATTCCACCGGCATCCGCCGCTCGGAGGCCGCGGGCATGAACGTGGGGGACGTGGATTTCTTCGGCGGGTTCGTGCGCGTGATGGGCAAGGGCTCCAGGGAGCGGCTGACGCCGGCCGGGGACAAGGCGCTGGTCGCGCTGCGGGCGTACCTGAATACGCGGCCGCGCCCGCTTTCGCCCGCCATGCCGCTGTTCCTGAACCACCGCGGCGGCCGGCTTACCGACGGGGGGCTGGCCCTGGTGATCAAGAAGATGGCGCGGCGGGCCAGGTTCGCTCGGCCTTTGAACCCCCACGCGATCAGGCATTCCTTCGCCACGCACCTGCTGGACCACGGCTGCGACCTGAAGTCGCTGCAGGAGATGCTGGGCCACAAGAACCCGGCGACCACCGAGATTTACACGCACGTCTCCCTCGAACGGCTGAAAGAGGTCTACGATAAGACGCATCCGCGGGGTGACAAGAAGAAAGGCGGATAGGAAAAGGGGGCTGCCCCCTGACGAACAGGGTTTAATTGGCCTTATGCTGATAAAAAAAACAACGATCCTTTTCCTCGCGCTGATATCGGCGTCCGCCTGGTCTTCAGCCTGGGCCGGGGCCCCGTGCCGCTTCCAGGATAAGGCGAAGGGGCCGGGGTTCAAAAATTCGGTCT
>CAZJUL010000165.1:2363-4388 GCA_964549095.1 uncultured Elusimicrobiaceae bacterium | reverse complement strand
AACCTGGTACCGGCCAGCATACTGAAGCTTTTCGTGACGGCCGCGGCGCTGGATAAATTCGGCCGTGAACACAGGTTCAGGACCAGGGTCTACCTGGACGGGCCAGTTTCCAACGGCACGCTGAACGGTTCCGTCTATATCAGGGGCGGCGGCGACCCGTCTTTCGGCTCCGGCCTGATAAAAGGGGCTCCCGCGATGCAGGACGAGTTCGGCAAGTGGGCCGAGGCCCTGAAACAAGCCGGCGTGGGCGAAATAAGGGGCTCCGTGACGGCCGACGACGCGCTTTTCGAGGGGCCGCAGCTGCCCGGCTCCTGGGCCTGGGAGGATATCGGCAACTATTACGCCGCCCAGCCCACGGCGCTGGCGGTCAACGACAACCTCTACAGGCTTTATTTAAAACCCGGCGCCAAAGACGGCGACCCGGCAGCGGTGCTCCGTACCGAGCCCGCGATGGCGGGGCTGGAGTTCAAGAACCTGATGCTCACCGGCGCCAAGGGCTCCGGCGACAACGGATATATCTCCAACGCGCCCGGGCAGTACCTGGCCACGCTGAGGGGCACCGTGCCGGCGGGGCCGGCGGAGTTCGCGATCAAAGGCTCCATCCCGGACCCGGCGCTCTTCCTGGCGAAGGAGTTCGCCGCCTACCTGGAACTGCGCGGGATAAAGGTGAACGGCGGGCCGGTAAAGATGATCACCGAAAAGGATTACGGCCCGCTTAAGTTCGTGGCGGAAACCGAAGGCGCGCCGCTGAAGGAGATCGTATTCACTACCAACAAGCGCAGCTTCAATTTTTACGCCGAGACGCTGCTGCGGCACCTGGCGCTGGCCGCGGGCAGGCCGGGCTCCGCCGACAGCGGGCTGGAGGCCCTGCGGGAATTCATCGCGTCCAACGGCGCCGTGGTCTCCGAGCTCAGGCTGGCCGACGCGTCGGGCCTGTCGCGGCTCAATAGCGTGCAGGCCGGGGATTTCTCCGCTTTTCTCGCCCGCGTCTCGCGGGAAAAATATTTTCCCGCCTTCTCCGATTCGCTGGTCTTCCCGGGCGACCCGGAAGCCACCGGCCATATTAAAAAAATGGGCGTGAAGACGAAGCTTGAAAAAAGCCTCAGGATAAAGTCGGGCTCGCTGAAAGGGGTGCGGGGCTACGCCGGCTACCTGAAGACGAAAAAAGGCAGGACGCTCGCTTTTACTTCCATTATCAACAACTATTCCGCTTCGGGCGCCGAGGTGGACGCCCTGCACGAAAAGGTCCTGCTGG
This sequence comes from uncultured Elusimicrobiaceae bacterium, assembly GCA_964549095.1. Taxonomy (GTDB): domain Bacteria; phylum Elusimicrobiota; class Elusimicrobia; order Elusimicrobiales; family UBA9959; genus JAHJSU01. The sequence continues at coordinate 3,133 of CAZJUL010000165.1, read as the reverse complement.
AACTTGTCGAAAAATACTGAAGGCGGGGGCAAAAAGCCGGGGACATACCTTGCCGCAAGGTGTGTCCCCAATGCTTGGTACTTTTGGGTTAAAATTCTAAATTCGGCCTGAGCATCACCTGGAAGTCGCTGCGGCCGGAATCGGCCTCGGTGAGCGGTCCGGAATACTTGTCCCCCGACGTCCAGATGAAGCCGGTGCCCACGCTGAGCATCTTCCGTTTCCCGACGGGGAATTTTTTCTCGACCAGGAAAAAATGCCGTATGGGTTTCAGGTTCCTCTGGGAAAAATCCGCCACGTATTCGAATCCGCTGTTGTTCATCCAGAAGCTGTTCGAGCCCTCGAAATCGGTCCTGCTGCGCCGGAACCCGACATAGAAGGAATCCGAAACATACCTGTTCTGGTGGCTCTTCAGCCCGCCGCGGAAGCTCCAGCGCAGCGTCCTGTCCGACAGGTACTGCTCGCCCTTCAGCTTGCCCTCCAGCTCGAACCAGTTGTCCTTGATGAGCCTGTTGTGCTGTATATGGTAATTGCCGGCGTTTATCAGGAAGCCCGAATAGCCGGTGCGCTTGCCCTGGAAAGAGCCCTTCACCGTGTCGAAAGTTATGACGTTCCCGAAAAACAGGGACAGCGCCCAGGGTTCTTCGAAGCCGGCAGTGAGGGCCTCTATCGCGTTCAGGGTTTCCGAGACGTCCGCCTTGTGGTAGAGGCTGGGCTGGTGCCTGTGGATCAGCGAGCCGGCGGAAGGCAGCGGGTTGATGCTGGCCTCCAGG
>CAZJUL010000165.1:0-2353 GCA_964549095.1 uncultured Elusimicrobiaceae bacterium | reverse complement strand
TCTTAATGAGCTCGCGGTATATTTCCACCTCGTTGGCCGCGCCCATGTGGGGGATGGGCTTGCCGGTCAGGCTTTTATACAGCCCGACGCTGGCGTAGTAGGGGTCCAGCTCTATCTCGAAATGCGCCTTGTCCGTTCCGGCCGCGGGGGCCGCTTCCGTGACCGTCCCCGTGGCCGCTTCCTGCGCGAAGGCGGCAAGCGGGGGGAAAGTGGCCAGGAAAAACGCAGCCGCTAAAATTTTCATGGTGTCAATTATATAAAATATCGCGGCCCGGGCTTTGGGTCAGTAATACGCCAGCTCCCGTTTGGTGATGCGGGGCGAAGCGGTCTTGTCCTCCAGCTTTTTTCCGCCGTAGGTGAGGAACTTGATCTTCCGCTCTTCGGTCCAGTTCCCCTTGGCGTCGTACTTGTAGGCGTAGCGGTATTCGTAGGCCGGGGCCTCGCCGCCCTCGTAGACGGCTTCGGTCCGGGGCCTGCCCTTCTCGTCGCAGGAAATATCGAATTTGGAGAGCATCTGCTCGCCGGCGTTGTACTCGGTGCGCACCTCTTTCTCCAGCGTCCCGTCCTTCCGGAATTCGCGGACGGTTTTTTTCAGCAGCTGGGAGTGCTCGTTGAAGACCGAGACCGAGCGGGTGCCGGTCTTTTTGTCCAGGGAATGCACTTCCTGCTTCAGCCTGGTCCCGTCCGGGCCGTACTCCGTCCTTTCGGCCAGCTCGCCCTTGCCGGAATATTTATACTCCGTGCGGGCCTCCGGGCCCATGTAATTATCGAACTGGTGGTCCTCGGCCGGCAGCCCTTTCGAGTTGTAGAAACGGAAGGTCTGCCTTACCAGGTTGGAGGAAGAGGAGGCGTCCGGGGCCGCGACGGCGTCGTAGATCATCACGGCCTCGGGATCTTTTTTCAGGTACTCTTTGCAGAATTTGTCCAGGTCCGCGCGTGAATCCTCGCCCTCCGGGCTGTCGGCGCCCTCTTCCGTCTTTACGCCCCGGCAGAGGTTCTTCACTTCTTCGCGGCTCTTGTGGACGAAGCGCTTTTTGGAGACCAGCGTTTTCTGCTGGTATTCGGCCTCTTCCGTCTTGAAGCCGTCCGGGGCGCAGGCGGTCTGGAAGGTCGCGGCGGGCGAGCCCTCCAGCCAGACCTTGTCGCGCTTGACCGGCGCCATGGTCATCACCTTGAGGCTTTTGAGCTTCGGGCTGAATTCTTCGCATTTAAGCTCTTCCGCGCCGGCCGGAGAGAGGGCCAGGCAGAGGAGGGGAAGATATAATAAAAGTTTTTTCATAATATTCCTTAAATTGCGGCGGCCGCTTAACCTACAGATATTATACTTAACTGAAAAGGCCGGCTGAACCCCGGCCGTGGAATCCGCATTTAAAATGCGGTAAGATATTCCGTAATATGAAATACCGCAGCCGCGGATCGATAATGGCCCGTCGGGCCGCCTGGATAATGGCCTGCGCCGCGGCGGTTTGCGCGGTCCCGCTGCTCCGCCAGGCGGAAGCTGAAAGCGGGAAAAAGGCCGCGGCGGTCGGAACCAGTGTCGGCTACCGCGTAATGGACCTGAAGTACCGGAGCGGGAACGAAGAGAAAACCCTGGCCGTCGCGGTCTGGTACCCGGCGTTCGCCGCGCCCCGCGCGCACGTGTACGGCGGCAGGGCCGGGGGCGAAGTCGCTACGGACGCCGAGCCTTACGCCGGCGGCGGGCCCTATCCGCTGCTGGTATTCTCACACGGCTACGGCGGCGGCGGCGTCAGTTCGGTTTTCTTTACCGAGCGGCTGGCCGCGCGGGGCTGGATAGTGGCCGCCCCGGACCACGGGGACAGGGACGCGGCGGTGCGTATACGCGGCGGCCGGGCGGCGAACCTGGACCGTGCTGGCTTCCTGAGGCGCGCGGCCGGGCTGGCCGCTTCCGGGCCGGACGACCGCGGGCCTTACCTGTACCGGGTGGACGAGCTGAAAGCCGCGCTGGACGGGATCCTGGCTTCGGAGCCCTTCGGAAAACTGATAGACGCTGATAAGATAGCCGTCGGCGGGCATTCCTTCGGCGGGTTCACGGCGCTGGGGCTGTGCGGGCCGCTGGAGGGGCGGCGGGACCCGCGCATTAAGGCGCTGCTCCTTTTTTCCACCGGCGCCGCCGGCTACCTTTACCGGGACGCCGAGCTGAGAGCCGTAAAGGTCCCGTCCATTTATTTCCTCGGAGAGGAAGAAAAAAAACGCAAGCGCGGCGAAAAAGACATGGCGGAACTCGCCGCCAAAGTTTACGGCAGCTTCCCCGCGCCGAAATATTTCCTGGAGATCAGGGGGGCCGGCCACCTGTCGTTCAATAACTGCTTCAACGGCTCCCGCGCCGCGTGCC
>CAZJUL010000164.1:930-6687 GCA_964549095.1 uncultured Elusimicrobiaceae bacterium | reverse complement strand
CGGCGCACAAGATCGGAAGAGCGTCGTGTAGGGAAAGAGTGTAGATCTCGGGGGGCGCCGTATCATTAAAAAAAACCTGATCGGGGCCTATAACACCGGCGGCTACGGGCCGCTGACCGAATCACCTACCTATTACACCTGGGCGGTAACGCCGCAGAACCTCACCGTGCAGCGGGCCAGTTTTGAAACGGTCTCCCTGTCCTGGGAGCCGGCCGGCAATTCCGCCGAAACCCCTTACGAAGTCACGATGTGGGACGAGGACGATACGGCCACCATCTACACGCCGGTACCGTTCGCCGACAACCATACCAGCACTTTCACTACCATCACCTCGCTTTCGCCCAACAAGTATTACGACTTCAGGGTGCAGGCGAAGAACGGCGCCGGCATAGTAACCGGCTACAGCAACGTCCAGACCACCATCACGGTCGCCAATATAGCCAACCTGGGAGGCACCGCCCTCTCGGTGTCGGCCATTAACTGGTCGTGGGACGCTTCGGTCGGGGACCCCGGCTACGAGATCTACGCGGTCACCGGCTCCAGGCCGCAGGACGCGGTCTTCCTGGGTTCCTCCACCGTGGCCTCGTACACGCAGACCGACGTGGAAGGGGTCGGGCTCAGCACCAACACCTCTTACGGCGTCCGGGTGAACGCCTACAAGAATTATTACGGCCCGGTCAGGGGGCCTTACTCTTTCGCGAAGAAAGTCTACACCCTGGCGGCGCAGCCGCTGGCCGGCGTGCCGTCCGCGTTCACCAGCGTCAGCACTGGCGGCTTTGTCGTCAACTGGATAGCCAACGGCAACCCGTCCAGCACCTCCTACATAGTGGAAGGAGCAAGGGAGCCGACCTTCGAATCCAAGACCTCCACGTTCACGACCACTATCATGGCCACGAGGCTGAACCTGACCAAGCTGCTGCCCAACACCTCTTATTCTTTCGAGGTCTCCGCCGTGAACGGGGACGGGGTGGTGTCGGACCCGGTGAACTTCGGCTACGTGTACACCCTCGCCCAGTCGCCGCTGCGCGTGCGCCCCACGGCGGTCACGATGTCCGGCGTCACGCTGAACTGGGACCCCGGCGAGAACCCGCTCACCACCATCTACGAGGTGCGCGGCAGCACCGTCAGCCTCATCTCCGGGCCCTTCATCAGCCCCACGCCGCTGCCGTTCTCGCAGTACCATACCTCCAACACTTTCTCGATGGGCGGCCTGCTCACGGGGACCTCCTACTATTTCGACGTGGCCGCCAGGAACAGGGCCTCGCCGCCGGTGGTGACGGGCCGCACGCAGTGCGTGCCGGCCGCCTTCACCCTGCCCGGCCCCGACAGCGCCCCGCCCGGCTCGGTGGGCGGCACCTCGGACCCGCAGCAGGACGCCGTCATAGAAGGGACCCTGCCCAACAACAGGTGGGTGTCGCTCTCAATCCCGGCCGGCGCCTTCTCCTCGCAGACCTCCATCGCCATCTCCTCCTGGTCGCCCGGCAGCCCGATAATAACCAACCCCTGCGGCTACCAGATAGGTTCCCCGCTGCACCCGCTGGAAGTGGCCATCTTCGCGCAGGACGGGGCCCAGCCCGACGTGCCGGTGACGCTCACGCTGAAGTACGACGGCGAGAGCCCCGGCGAAACGCACGAATCCACGAGGATAGGCCTCGACATCGCCAAGCTGGTCCTGGCCAGGTATAATCCCGTCTCGGGCCAGTGCCTGCCTCTCGAGACCAGGATAGACACCGGCCTGAGGACCATAACCGCCACCCTGGACCATTTCAGCGTGTTCCAGCTGATGATGAAGACCGCCGCTTCGAACCTGAGCGCGGTGCGCGTGTTCCCGAACCCGCTCTACATCAACCGCGGCCCCAACCTGATGACCATAGACAACATGCCGGCCTCGGCTAAAGTCAGGATCTACACTCTTTCCGGCGACAAGGTCTGGGAAGGCACCGCCAGCTCTACCGGCGACATACACTGGCGCGGCGTCAACACTTCCGGGTTCACGGTCGGCAGCGGCATTTACCTGGGGGTAATAGACTCCAGCGCCGGGAAGAAAGTGGTGAAAATAGCGGTGGAAAGATAATATGAGGAAGAATACGGAATCCAGGAGCCGGAATTCAGAATACGGGTTTACCTCCTGTATCCTGACCGCCGCGGTCTGCCTGCTGCTGTCGTTCCCGTCCTCCGGCGCCTTCGCCGCGCAGAGCTATTTCTCGTCGGACGCCGTCGGCACCACCGCCGGCGATTTCCTGAACCTGCCCATCGGCGCCCGCGCTTCGGCAATGGGCGGCGCCTACTCGGCCATAGCCGAAGAGGCCTCGGCCATCTACTGGAACCCGGCCGGGCTGGTGCAGATACCCAAGCTTTCGGCCATCTTCATGCGCGCCCAGTACGTGGAGGACATCTCCTACCAGTACGCCGCCTACGCCCACCGGCTCTCCTACAGCTCCGTGCTGGCCGGCTCCGTGATGCTGACCGACATCGGCGCCATAGACCACCTGGACCGGGACGGCACCAAGATAGACACCTTCTCGCCGCGCGACCAGGTCTTCACCCTCTGCTACAGCAAGGCCATCCTGGAGTTCTCGGACAAGGATATGGACGTCTCGATGGGCGTGTCCGCCAAATACATAAGGTCCACCATACTGGAATCGGCCAAGAGCTACGCCGTGGACGTCGGCATAATGACCTACAATTTCACCAACATCCCCTACCGCCTGGGCGTGACAATGACCAACCTGGGGTCCGGCCTCCGCTACGACGAAGCGTCCAACGCGCTGCCGCTCACCTTCAAGCTGGCCGGCTCGGCCAACCCTTTCAAGAACATGATGTTCGCCTTCGACGTGGTGGTGCCCAAGCACAACAGGCCCAACTTCCTGCTGGGCGCGGAGCTGGCCACGGAGCCCAACGAGCTCACCCGCCTCTGCGTCAGGGCCGGCCTGAACGCCCAGCGCATCAGGGACAGCCTGTCCGGCTTCACCGTCGGCGTGGGCGCGACGCTGCACTTCTTCAGCCTGGACTACGCCTTCGTCCCGATGGGGGAACTGGGCTCCACGCACAAGATCTCCCTCACCTTCGACTTCCCGTTCAGGAGCTCCATCTTCCAGCGCAGGGACCGCTCCATCTTCGCCAAGATGCAGGGCATCTCGTTTAAATAGTCAATTAGCATCAAGCATTGGGGACACCTAGCGGCAAGGTGTCCCCGTGTGCTTATACTCAAAGCCCCCGGTTTTATTTGTTTGACAGGCAAGGTCAAATATTATAGATTCTTATTTCGCAAAACGAGGGAACGGGCGGTCGGACGGGTCCGGCTCAGGAGCTTTAAAATGAAGAAAACAAAAAAAACAGCCAAGAAACCGGTGAAGAAGGCCTCCAAGCCGGCCGCGAAAAAAGCCAAAAAAGCGCCCGCCGCGAAAATCCTCCCGGCCCGCAAGCCGCAGAAGCCGGCGGTCGAGGAAGCGTTCACGAAAAAAGAGCTCGCCGAAATTCTCGCCAGGCTCTCCGAGATGCGCGGGGACATCGCCAAGAACGTGGACGACAAGCGGAACCTCGATATGACGGAACCGGAAGTGGGCGACTCCATAGACCAGGCCGCGCAGAGCCTGGACAAGGAGATACTGTTCGAACTTTCCGACAACGAGCGCTCGATGCTGGACGACATCGAAGCGGCGCTGCGCAAAATGGGCAACGGGACCTACGGGGTCTGCGAGCACTGCAAGAAGCGCATAGAGAAGAAAAGGCTGAAGGCCCTGCCGCCGGCGCGCTACTGCATGCTCTGCCAGAGCGGGTCGGAACGGAGCCGGATGCACTAGCGTCACCGCTTGAACCGGAGAACGGAAAGGCGGCCGGGAGACATTCCCGGCCGCCTTTCCGCTTTTAAGGAGGAAGAAACTACTGCTGGGGAGGAGCGGATTCGCGCCTGACCGTGGTCTGCCGCCGGTCCCTGGCCTTGGCGGTGATGATATAGACCCGGCCGTCGCTGGCTATGGCCAGGGTGTCCGGCGCCAGGTTCTTGGCCAGTTCCCGCCGGACCGCCTCCAGGTTGCGCGTCAGGAAGGCCAGCCGCTTGATGTCGTCGGTATAGGCGTTGTATTTCGCCTTGTGGATCTCTTCCAGCGTGGCCAGCTTGTTCACGGTGGTGCGGGCCGCCATTATCTGCGCGGTCTCCTCGGGGTTCGGCTTCACGAAAGCCTGCTTGCCCCAGGATCCGATCAGGATGGCCATTATAGCCCAGGACAGCGCCAGCACCAGGCCGTCGCCCATTTCGCCGCGCTGCTTCACGCTTATCACGCGGCTCTGGGAAATGTAGTCGTGCAGGGCCCGGTTATTGCGCGTAAAAAGCGCCATAAGAAAACCCAGGCTCAGGAACACGGAGCTGAGCGCATATCCCAGCACCCTGACCAGCGCGCCGGGGACGGAAAGATAGTTTTCGCCGTCGGCGTGCACCACCCTTATCCCCAGCAGGTACTTGCCCAGGGTGGCGCGGCCGCCGGAACTGAAGATGGTCTCGTAGAGGACGAACGCGGCGGTCCAGAGCAGTTTCCATTTTAATTCCGTCGAAGCGGAATAGTCCACGGCGCCGTTCTTCAGCAGCAGGGAGAAGCTGAAATAGGCCCCGAAAAAGAAGGGGGCGACATCCACGGCGTAAGCGAGGAAGCGCTCGTTGAACCCGGCCGGAGCCAGGTCCTGGGTTTCCGGTTCGGCCGGCGCCTGCTCCGGCAGCGCGGGCCCGGCCGGCCCGCCGGGCGACGGCGGCTTAAATTCGAAGTCTTCAACATCCATAAAGTGCGCCCTCCCTGGCGTACGCGGGCGTGGCCGCGCGGCTGTCCCGGCAGTCCCGGCGGCCGCGCCGGTAAAACAATTATATATTATTCGCGCGCGATAATTCCCGCTTATAAGAGTTGAACGGCGCGGTTAAAATTGATTTAATGTTTTTATCGCCCGGAACGCCGGGGCCGCGGATAGCGGGACTGTGGCGGCGCGGGCCGTAAGTCAGCCGCCAAAGAAGGGACCGACCGTATGAAATGGTTTTTAATGCTTTTGATCTTCGTGACGGGCATCTATTACGTCATGAACAAGAACAAGACAGCCGCCCAGCAGAAGGTCATAGCCCAGCAGACGCAGCAGCAGGCGGTGAGCGCCGCCACCGCCGACCCGGTGCTGCCGGACAAGACGGAAAAGGTCTACATGATGCGCTTCTCCATGCAGACCATGAAGACGCTCCGCGGCCTCACCCAGGACCCCAACGAAAAGGTGCGGTTCGCCGCGATAGAGCTGCTGTGGCAGCTGCAGGACGAGCAGACGCCCTCCATCATAAAGCGCATGATCCAGGAAGAGACCGAGGCCTCGGTCAAGAAGAACATCCTGGAGATGCTTTCCCGCGACAAGACAAAATTGAGCCTGGCGCTGCTGGCCGAAGCGCTTAACGACTACGACAAGGACACCAGGATAAAAGTGGTGGAAGCCATAAGCACTTTTTCCAACAAAGAAGCCATCGCGGTGCTGAACAAGGCGCTGGAGGATTACGACGAGGAAGTGCGCCTCAAGGCCGTGGAAGCGGTGAACCGCATCCGCAAGGACATAGAGGCCCACAAAGAGCAGGCTTTACGGGAGCTGCAGGCCACTAAACCCCTTTTCAGGATAGAATAGAAGCGGGGACGGGGGAAGAGCGCGCCGGGACGGCAGGCGTCCCGCCGCGGCACAAGCTCCGCGCCCCGCCCGTCATTTCCGGAGGCTGAATATGGACTTGGAAATCTCGCAACTGAA
>CAZJUL010000164.1:0-920 GCA_964549095.1 uncultured Elusimicrobiaceae bacterium | reverse complement strand
GGAGAACGTCTTCATCCACGACCTGAAGAAGGAGATCGGCCGGATCATCATAGGCCAGGAAGAGCTGGTCAACGGGCTCATAGTGGGCCTGCTGGCCAACGGCCACGTGCTGGTGGAAGGCGTGCCGGGCCTGGCCAAGACGATGACCATAAAGACGCTGGCCCAGACCCTGTCCGCGGCCTTCCAGCGCATTCAGTTCACGCCCGACCTGCTGCCGGCCGACATAGTCGGCACCATGATCTTCAACCCGAAGGACGGCACCTTCTCGGTGAAAAAAGGCCCGATCTTCGCCAACATCATCCTGGCCGACGAAATAAACCGCGCCCCGGCCAAGGTGCAGAGCGCCCTGCTGGAAGGCATGCAGGAGCGCCAGGTCACCATAGCGGACACCACGCACAAGCTGCCCGAGCTCTTCCTGGTGATGGCCACCCAGAACCCGATAGAGCAGGAAGGCACCTACCCGCTGCCCGAGGCGCAGGTGGACCGCTTCATGATGAAGATCACCATCACCTATCCCTCCAAGGCGGACGAGGGCAAGATGCTGGACACGATGTCCCGCCAGAAGGTGCCCTCCTGCAACCAGATAGTGAGCGTCGACGCCATCCTGGAAGCGCGCCGCACGGCCGACCAGATCTACGTGGACGACAAGATAAAGAACTACGTGCTGGACTTGGTCCAGGCCACCCGCGTCCCGGAAAAATATTCGCTGGACAAGATAAAGCCGTGGATCCAGTACGGGGCCAGCCCCAGGGCGTCCATCTTCCTGATGCAGGCCTCCAAGGCCTACGCCTTCATCCAGGGCCGCGGCTACGTTACGCCGGAGGACATAAAAGCCATCGGCTTCGACGTGCTCAGGCACCGCGTGATGATGACCTACGAGGCCGAGGCCGAGAACGTCACCTCCGAGACCGTGCTGAACA
>CAZJUL010000163.1:877-6722 GCA_964549095.1 uncultured Elusimicrobiaceae bacterium | reverse complement strand
GAGGTCGCCGACAAGGCCGGCGTCCCGGTAGAAATCCCTTTTCGACTCGATGAGCGAGGCGGTGCCGAGGGTCATTACGACCGGGACGCCGGCCTTGTCGGCGACCTCGCAGGCCTTTACCGTAGCGGCGAAGATGGGCGCCTTTTCGTCGCGGAGCAGGTAGGCCGAGATGAGCAGGGCCGAAGCCTTCTCCACTACTTCCGCCGGCACGGATTCCGGCGTCAGGTCGTTCATGCAGCCTTTGCTTATCCCGAAGGTCCGCTCTCCGTCGGGAGTGACGAAGCACATGGCCCTGCCCATCGGGTTGGGTGAAGGCTGCAGGCAGGAAAGGTCCACCTTGGCGCTGGTGTTGCGGATATATTTGAAGGCGTAGTCGCCCACTGTGATGCTGCTGGTGATGGCGCCCAGCATTACCGAGCGCTCTTCGGAAAGCACCGAATAGTTGTGCAGGGTGTTGCCCACCGAGCCGCCGGCGTATTCGCCGGTGATGCGCCCGTCCGCCTTCAGCTCGCGGTAGATCTTCTCGGCTTGGGCGTCGTCGAGCACCTGGGATTCGCCTTTTTTCAGGCCCTTGGCCGCCAGGAAATCGTTCTTGACGCGGCATTCTATGTCCACCAGCAGCTGGTCGATGCCCACCAGGTAGAACGGTTCGGTATCCAGGTAATGCGGGTCGGCGCTCTCCCTGCCCTTCTCGGCTACGGGGAAGTAATGCTCGCTTTTTCTCTTGCCGGGGAATTTCATTAAGATGCGTTAAGAGCCGCCGCCGGGGCTTCGAATCTTCGGCCCCGAAAGGATCGTAAAGATAATGATAGCAAAAAGGCCGCACGGGAGGCAGTCGGGCGGGCCCGTTCAATGAGCCGCTTTATATCGGCTCCCCCGAATTTGTATCATATCCAGCAGAGGATCTCTGAGGATAAGGCTGGCATAAAAATGAAAAACACGGCAATCGGCACTTCCCTGCTCACCGACCAGGATATTTACCTTTTTAACGAGGGGAACCATCTCCGCCTATATCAGAAGTTCGGCGCGCACCCCGTAGGGGACGGCACCCATTTCGCCGTCTGGGCCCCCAACGCCTCCCACGTCAGCGTCGTCGGCGACTTCAACGGCTGGGACAAGGGCCACGACCACCTGAAGGCCCGCGGCAGCTCCGGCATCTGGGAAGGCTTCATCCCGGGCGTAAAAGAGGGGCATAATTACAAGTATTACATTGTTTCCAAGTATAATAATTTCCGCGCGGAAAAGGCGGACCCTTTCGCTTTCGCGTCGGAGGTCCCGCCGAAGACCGCTTCGGTGGTCCGGCAGCTGGGCTACGAGTGGGGCGACGCCGGCTGGATGAAGACCCGCGGCAAGGCCAACGGCCTGAAAAGCCCCGTTTCCATTTACGAGGTGCACCTGGGCTCCTGGATGCGCGTTCCCGAAGAGGGGAACCGCTCGCTTACCTACCGGGAGCTGGCCGTGAAGCTTACCGATTACGTGAAGCGCCTGGGCTTTTCCCACGTGGAGCTGATGCCCATCACGGAACACCCGTTCTACGGCTCCTGGGGCTACCAGACCATCGGCTATTTCTCGCCCACCAGCCGCTACGGCACCCCGCAGGACCTGATGTTCCTGATAGACACCCTGCACCAGAACGGCATCGGCGTGATCCTGGACTGGGTCCCGGCGCATTTCCCGTCGGACGCCTACGGCCTGGGCTATTTCGACGGCACGCATCTCTACGAGCACGCGGACCCCAGGCAGCGCGTGCACCCGGACTGGAAGAGCTCCGTCTTCAATTACGGCCGCAACGAAGTGCGCGGCTTCCTGCTGAGCAGCGCGATGTTCTGGCTGGACAAGTACCACGTGGACGGCCTGCGCGTGGACGCGGTGGCTTCAATGCTCTACCTCGACTACTCGCGGAAAAAGGGCGAGTGGATACCGAACAAGCACGGCGGGAACGAGAACCTGGAAGCCATCTCTTTCCTGCAGCAGTTCAACCAGGTGGTCTACCAGAATTACCCGGACACGCAGACCTACGCCGAGGAATCCACGGCCTGGCCGCGGGTTTCACGCCCCACCTACCTGGGCGGGCTGGGCTTCGGGCTGAAATGGGATATGGGCTGGATGCACGACACGCTGAAGTACATGTCCAAGGACCCCGTCTACCGCAAGTACCACCACAACTCGCTTACTTTCCGGATGCTCTACGCCTTCACCGAGAATTTCGTGCTGCCGCTTTCGCACGACGAGGTGGTGCACGGCAAGGGCTCGCTGATCAATAAAATGGCCGGCGACGACTGGCAGAAGTTCGCCAACCTGCGGCTGCTGTACGGGAACATGTTCGCCCAGGCCGGCCAGAAGCTGGTGTTCATGGGCGCCGAATTCGCGCAATGGGCCGAATGGCACCACGACGGCAGCCTGGACTGGCACCTGACCGAACACGCCCCGCATTTCGGCATGCAGAACTGGGTCAGCGACCTGAACCGCCTGTACCGCTCGGAGCCGGCGCTGTACGAGCTTAACTGCGACCCCGCCGGCTACGAATGGATAGACGCCAACGATTCCCAGCAGAGCGTGCTGACCTTCCTGCGGAAAAGCGCTTCCGGCGAACTGATACTCGCGGCCTGCAACCTGACCCCGGTGCCTCGCCTCGGCTACCGCATCGGCGTGCCGCGCGGCGGGTTCTGGAAAGAGCTGCTCAACAGCGACTCTTTCCACTACTGGGGCAGCGGCCTCGGGAACCTGGGCGGGCATAACGCGGAGAACGCGCCCGCGCACGGGCATCCCTTTTCCCTGCGGGCGGCCCTGCCGCCCCTTTCCATAGTTTTCTTCAAGGCTGAAAAGCCGGCCTGAACGCGCCGCGCATGAAATTCATCCTCGCCATAGACCAGGGGACCACCGGCAGCCGGGCGGTCGTGTACGACCGCGCCGGCCGTATAGCCGCCTCGGCCTACCGGGAATTCCCGCAGTATTTTCCCAGGCCGGGCTGGGTGGAGCACGACGCCGAAGAGATCTGGGCGAGCGTCGAAAGCAGCATCCGGAAAGTCCTGGAAAAGATCCCTCCCGCTTCCATCGCCGCCATAGGCATCACCAATCAGCGCGAAACCGCGGTGCTCTGGGACAGGAACACCGGGCGCCCGGTACACAGGGCCATAGTCTGGCAGTGCAGGCGTACCGCCGCCCGCTGCGCACAGATAAATAAAAATAAAGCCCTGGCCCGCAGCATCGCCAAGTCTACCGGGCTGCCGGTTGACGCGTATTTCTCCGCTACTAAAATAGAATGGCTGCTGAAGAACGTCCCCGGCGCGGCTAAAAAGGCCGCCGACGGGGAACTGCTTTTCGGGACTACGGATTCCTGGCTGTTGTGGAAGCTGACGCGCGGCAGAGTGCACGCTACCGATCACACCAACGCTTCGCGCACGATGCTGTTCGATATCGGCCGGCGCAAATGGGACGCCCGGCTTATGAAGCTCTTCGGCGTGCCCGCCTCTATCCTGCCCGCGGTCCTGCCTTCTTCCGGCGAATTCGGCCGCACTGCGGCCGCAGCCGGCCTGCCGGCCGGGATCCCGGTGACCGGAATGGCCGGCGACCAGCAGGCCGCGCTTTTCGGGCAGGCCTGCTTTGAGCCCGGCACGGTCAAGAACACCTACGGTACCGGTTGTTTCCTGCTGATGAACACCGGCGCGAAGCGCGTCGTGTCGCGCGGCGGGCTTATCACCACTCTCGCCTGCGGCGGGCGGGGGCAACCGGTCTACGCGCTGGAAGGCTCGGTTTTCATAGCCGGCGCGGCTATACAGTGGCTGAGGGACGGGCTGAAGCTGCTCGGTTCCGCGGCCGACTCCGAAGAGCTTGCCGCCGGGCTGAAGGATAATGAGGGCGTGTACCTGGTGCCGGCCTTTACGGGGCTCGGCGCGCCGTACTGGAAGCCGGAAGCACGCGGGGCGCTGTTCGGCCTGACGCGCGGGACATCGCGCGCGCATTTCGCCAGGGCCGCCATCGAAGCGATGTGCTACCAGACGCAGGACGTGCTCGGCGTTATGGAGCGCGATTCGGGTATAAAGCTCAGGGAACTCAAGATCGACGGCGGGGCGGCCGCCAACGACCTGCTGTGCCGTTTCCAGGCGGATATTTCCAGGCTTAAAGTGGTGCGGCCGCGGGTGATCGAGACCACGTCCCTCGGCGCCGCGTACCTGGCCGGCCTGGCCGTCGGCTATTGGAAAGGCCCGGCTGAAATAAAAGCGTGCTGGGCCGCGGACAAAACCTTCAAACCTGCCCTGCCTTCCGGGGAAGCCGCCCGGCTTTACTGCGGCTGGCGGAATTCCGTGCGCCGCGTACTGCTGTAGCAAGCCGGCTGCACGGCGGCCCTTTATCAGCCGCCTTCAGCCGTAGATCATCGCGTACACTACCGCGCAAAGAAATGCCGCTATCGCTATCAGCGCGATAATTGCAGAGCGCTTTTCCCTGCGCTCGCTTATGGGGCCCTCGCCCATATGCAGGTACCAGGGTTTTTTAGGGGCGGCCCCGGCGTATTCCGTCCGCGCAGCGACGGCTTCCCGCGGAGCCGCTCCGGCCGCGGCCTTGCTGCCGGGGTTTTCAAGGAAAGCGCGGAAGATGGCACGGGCTTCTTCAATGAAGGCCGGATAAGCTCCAGCCGCCACCCGACCTTTTTTAAAAGCGATCAGGCACCCGCCGTCGGCCTGCACCCGCCAATCCCCGCGCAGCCTTTCTAGAACCGACGCCGTCTCCGGCGTGAATACTGACATTATCCGTTCGCGGTCCGGCCCGGTGAGCGCGTACCTGCGCGAGAACCCCGGCTGCCCGGGAAGGTCTATGTCCCGTTTCGTCAGCAGGTCGCCCGCCCGGCCAAGCAGGGTTTCCGGCACCAGTTCGAAGGCGGGCAGGTTCAGCCCGCCGCCCCGGTACAGGGCCAGCCCGAAATTATAAGAGCGGGAACTCCGGCCGCCCCGGACGGTATACTGGTAGTCCAGGTACCAGGCGCCCGGCAGCGCGGAAATATCTTTAAGGCCGTGGGTTTCGGAGGAATAGTCGCCCAGCCTGAACAGGGCTGGGCCGAGGCCGCGCAGGCTGAAGCCGAACTGCGGGTATTCCTCGTATGAAAGCCCGGAAGTTTCAGCCAGGCGCTTTATCTTCCGTATCCTGAGCTTCTCGTAGAGGATCCTCGCCAGGCCTATGGCGAGGGCCGCTCCGACAGCGGCGAAGATGAACTGGTATTCCCGGTTCGCCTTAACGAAATTATACACGTCGCTCATCGAGTCGGCTGAAATTTCTCCCGGCATAATTCTCCTTCCCCCGGCACTAATTCTACCAAAAGAAAAGAACATCCCGGGTAAATAAGACGCCCGCGGGAGCGAGCCGCGGGCGTCTTTCTGTGCAGTCGCCTAAACTCTTACAGCTTTACCAGGATGGCCGACAAGGCCGCCAGTTCCCTCTTCACGGACGCTGCGTTCCAGTAGGAGGTGCCTTTGAGCGCCTGGCCTACGGCTTCCTTGCAGCCCAGCCCGGACGGGGAGGCTGCTTTCAGGGAAGTCCACGCCTTCTGAAGGGCCTCGTCCATCTCCGGGCCGTACATCGACTTCGCTTTGGCCAGGGCAAGCAGGGCCAGGGCCTGTTCGGCCGGGGATACTTGAGTCCCGTCGGTTTCGAGGAAAGCGCCCGAGCTATCCTGCAGGGAAACCAGCTGCCGGGCCAGTTTCCGGGAAGGCAGTTCCAGCAGTTCCAGGGCGAGCTTGGCCGCGCGGCTTTCGCCCAGAAGGGCGGTTTTGCCCGTTTGTTTCGGTCCAGGAACCGGGGCCGCGGCCGGTTTCCGGACCCTGTCCACCGAGAGACTTTCGGCGGAAGCTCC
>CAZJUL010000163.1:602-836 GCA_964549095.1 uncultured Elusimicrobiaceae bacterium | reverse complement strand
ATTCACGGAACCTCTTACGGCGGCGACGCTGGAGAACCCTCCCTTCATGCCCTGCATCATAGCGCCGCCGGCGCCCGACAGCGCGCCGAAGAAGCCTTCGTGCCGGGTGCCTTCCGGCAGTTCGGATTCCACGGGTACGATCATGGGCTTTTGCCCTTTAGCCACGGACGGGCTCTGGTCCACGGCCACGAAGGAGGTGTACTGCGTGACCAGCTTGTGCGCCAGCGCCAGCAT
>CAZJUL010000163.1:0-592 GCA_964549095.1 uncultured Elusimicrobiaceae bacterium | reverse complement strand
CTTTTCCTTCGCGTCCTCGCTGACCCTGCCGTACGCTGAGCGGGAAAGTTCGGTGATGCGCGCCCGGGCCCACAGCGGCCCCATGGCGTTGTTGGCCGGCTCTTTCACGGGCAAAACCACGGTCACGGGCATTTCCCAGGGTTTGCCCATCAGTTTGCCGCGCAAAGCTATGGCGGCGCTGCCGCTCTTTTTATATTTGGCGTGTATGAACACCGGCTGGCCGGCGAACAGGTCCGGCACCAGGGCGGGAACGGGCTCCTCCACGTCGAGGCCCTTCCAGTCCACCGACAGGTCGGTCAGCACGGGCTTGGCTATACGGTCGTAGAAGTTCTCGATCAGCTTGTCCACCTTGGCCGACTTTTCGTCCTGCCGCACGTACTGCACCGTGCCGCGGCCCATCACGGCCATTTCCTCCAGCAGGTAGCGGTTGGGGGAAGAGCCGACGCCGAGCGGGAAGATGCGGCTGTTGTTGAGGTGGTCCTTTATGAAGCCCAGTATCTCGGTGTCGTTGCCGATGAAGCCGTCGGTCATGAAGAGCACGATGCGCATCCGGCTCGGGTCCTTGGGGAATTCCAGCACGGTGCGCAGCGCT
>CAZJUL010000162.1:1357-6739 GCA_964549095.1 uncultured Elusimicrobiaceae bacterium | reverse complement strand
CAAGCGGGGGCGACCGCTCGCTCCTACTCCGATCTTACGGTGTTCTCGCCCAATAAGCGTTGGCGCCTCGAAGCACGGTCGCCCGACAACGCGGTCAAAGACCGCGGAAGGGCTTTCCAGAAGAACTTCACCTACCGGCTGTTCGATGCCAAAACCGAGAAGATGGTCTGGGCTCGCAAACAGGGCAAAGACGAATGCTCGCCCCGTTCTGCGTGGGTCAATAATGATGCGTGGGTGGTCATTAAGACCGGCTGGGACGAGCTGATCACCATAAGGCCTGACGGCACTGAGGCAGAAGTTTTCAAGGTCCTTGAGGACGGGCTGTCAGCACAGGAGAAGAAAGATTACGTCCACGATACGACCGCCGGCCCGCGTTGGACAGGCCGTTGTTCGCACTGGTACTTCCTCGCCGTCAATGGCGCTCCGCACTTCGCGATCCGCACCTGGTGGGACAAAAGGATGATCTACGACCTCGCCCAGGGCAGACAGGCGGCGGACGCCGGGCCTGTGAGACAAGCTGCTGAAGCCGAAGAAACCGCATTCGTTGTTGCGGCGCTCAAGACAGCCTGCGACACCCTGAAGAAATTGGGCAGCAAGGCTAACGATGAATGGACGCAGGAACCGGCAGCAACGATCCGCCGCGATGCGTTCTCGGCCGCGCATCTTGCCGGGCGCATGCGGGTCAAGGAGGCATTGCCGCTCCTGCGCAGGCTGCAGTTCTCCGAATACTCCGGCCGCTACGGGGGTACCTGGCCCAACGACCTGGCGGAAGGTGAAGTCAACCCGTTCAACAGATGGGATTTCAGGTTGCGGCGTACTGTCCAGCTCGCTCTGCGACGCCTGGGCGATAAACCGGCGGACTTGCCGGGCATGAAGTTCGAGCGTCACCGGAAGGAACGCCAGGGGGACTTCCTCGTGGTGCCGCGGCCCAAGACGCCGCGCAGCGAACGCATAGGCTCCATAAAACATGGAATGACGCCGTTGCAGGTCCTCAAGATCCTCAATGGACCGGATGCGTTGGTGATTCAAAGAGGGTGGACCGTAGGCTCTAAACGAAAAGACGATAGCGGACTTGAAGGCTGGTGGGACTACGATGTGGATTCGGTTGTTCCATTCACCTTTCGCGTGATCTGGGAGAAGCGCCGCGTCAAGGAGACCAGGAAGCTGACGCCGCCGGTCTGGCAGGGAGACGAGCGTGACGGGGACCTCGCGTATTAGCAATCGTTTAAGGCGACGCTGATGACCAGTTAAATAGGGACAGCGCCCTATTATTCTTGTTAAGTGGTGAATCTGATCGGAAAAACAGGACGCTGTCCCTATTTCCCGGTGGGCCCAAAGACCGGGGCCGGGTAGTGCCAAAGCCTCATTTCTTTCAGGCAGGGATGCTGTATAGTATAAGTATGAAACATTGCGGTTCATCCCTGCATAAAAGTGTTCTGCTCCTCTCTTTGCCGCTGTTAACGGCGGCCGCTTTCGCCCAGACTCCGGCCCTGGATCAACTGCCGATCTTGCCGGGGGCGGTTACCCTGGAGATACCGGCGCCCGTTGCGGCGCAGGCCGAGACCTACCCCGAATTCGAGCAGGACCGCAAGCCCGCCAAACAATCCTCTAACTCCGGCGGCGTGCGCGTGCTCAGCGGGGTGCGCTTCGAGCGCGACCCGCAGGCCGACGCCTACGCCTGGCGCGACCTTAGCCTTGAGGACAGCAAGCTGGACGAAGCTTACTGGGGCTTCAGGTCCGGCAGCGTCGGCCACAATTTCCTGATGTTCACGTTCAAAGACGGGGCGAAGTCGGACGGCAGGACAGTGCGGGGCCTGGTGTTCGAAGTGCTGCCCTGGAAGAAGAAGGGAGAGAAGTTCGATCCCTTCATCGCCGGCATGACCGGGAAATACCCCCTGGTCTGGAACCTGGTCTCCTGGGACGGCTTCCTGGAGAGTTCCATAGTCAAAAGCGGCCTTTACGTCGACGTTTACCCCCTGAAGCTAAGCCGCGAGGACAAGCTGCGCCTGCTGGACGAAGCCGTAAAGGAATCCACCAGGGACTACAGCGGCGAGAAGTACCACACTTTCCTTAACTCCTGCAGCACCAACGCCCTCAAGGTGTTCACCCGGGCCACCGGCCACCATCTGTTGGTGGGCAAGGTAATGCCCTCCGTGGTGGTGAAGCATCTCAAGCTGCGCGGCTTCCTCGGCGAGGGCCGGCACTACGACGTCTCCAACTGGCAGGACCGGTAAAACAAATATTTTATCTCAGCGAAGGCGGCACACACGCCGTGCGGAGAAAATGATTTTCAGGAAGTCAGGGAATAGCGTCCAATGATCAGGCAGGCCTCTCGCAGGTAAAAGCCAGGGCGGAGTTCCAGTCCAGGTCGGCCCTGGGCAGGACATTATTAAAACCGATTTTTTCAAGCGACCTCAAATAGTATTCTTTGTCAGGCGCTTTCCGGGCGCCGTTTTCATTTATCACGGCGGTCCGCAGTATCAGCAGCCCGCCCGGTTTCAGGCAATTAAAAGTATTGCGCAGGATCTTTTCCTGTTCGGCCGCAGGCCAGCGGTCAAGGACATCTATCAGCAGGGCCGTATCGGAGGAAGGCAGCGCGTCTTCGAGGATATTTCCCTGTTCGAATTTCATCCGTTCCGGGAAGATAGCGGACTTGCGAGCCACGGCCATATTCGCGGGGTCGCAGTCCACGCCCACCACGGAACGGCGCGTGGACTGGGCGGCGAGGATGTTGGAGAGCAGGCCGTCACCCTGCCCCAGGTCCGCTATCAAGCCGCCCCTGGGCACAAGCCCGGTTATCAGGCGGCAGGCCGGGTCCGCTCCCAGCCTTTTGGCCGCGTAACTCTCCACTGAAGGGCCGAGGTAGTTGTAGCAGGCCCTTATCCTTTTTAAAAACTCCGGGCCGTCGCAGGCTATGGCCAGGGCCCTTTCGTATTCGGCTTCCATCGCTTTCCTGACGGAGCGCGCGGTTTCCAGCGGGTCGGCGGCCACGGTCACCCGCGGCATCACGCTGACCACTACCCTGTGGTCCGCCGCCCAGAAGCCGGTCTTGGGTATCAGCGAGCGAGTCTCGCACATCACCACGGGCAGGATCTCCACGCCGGCGCGCGCGGCTATCTCAAAGGCCCCTTTTTTGAACCGGCTGATGGCGCCGCTCTCGGACCGCGTCCCTTCCGGGAAGAACAGCAGAAAATCCCCCTCGCGCAGGCAGTCGGCCGCCCGCGCGAAGACCTCTTCGGTGTTCTCCCCGTCGGACAATATGTAACCGGCCTCGCGTATGACCGGCCCCATGAAGAAAGAGTTCCAGACCCAGGGCTTCACCACCATGCGCAGGTCGGCCGGGAGCGTCAGCGCACTGAGAATGTCTATCACGGATTGGTGGTTGCAGACTATCACCGCCGGCTTCGCGAAAGAGTGCGGCCCGGGATCAAGGTAAATGCGTTTTCCATAAGGGAACCGTCGCAGCAGGAACGAGCAGCACCAGCGCAGGAAAGACTGCAGGGCTTTCCGGCGCGCGGCTTTATCGGCGCGGCGCAGCGTCAGCCAGGGCATATAGAGGACGCGGCACACTAGCAGCGCCAGCCCGAAGAAGAGGATGCCGGTCAGCCCGCCGGCCAGCGTGCGCAGCGTAGGCGTACCGTTGGCCCCGTTGCGCCAGAGGAAAACGCGCATGGCCAGCGGCGGCAGAAGAACGGCGTTCAAGAGGCCGACAACTATCACCACGCAGGCGGTAAGGCCGATGGAGCGGAGCGCGGGATGCTGCGCGGCTATCAGCGCGGCGAAACCGCCGATGGTCGTCAGCGCCGCTATCGTGGCCGCCCCGCCGGCCAGGCCTGTATCCCCTTCCCGGCCCGCGTACACGCCAAGGTATGCGCTGACCACGAACACGGCGTAATCTATGCACATACCGAAGATAAACAGGATGAAAACATTGTTCATCAGGTTGACCGGCACGCCCAGCCAGCCCAGTATGCCGAGGCTGCACAGCGCGTCAAGCCCGAGGACGGCCGTAACTACAAGGACCGGTTCCGGCCTCCGGTATACCAGCAGCAGCAGGACCAGCGAACCGGCCAGCGAGACCAGCGCGAACAGCCGCAGCCCGTTCTTGACCAGCGCCGAGACGCGGCGCGCGAAAGCGTCGCCGTTGTACAGCAGAGCGCCCGGGACCCGGTCCAGCACCTGCGCGGCCAGCAGGTCGTAACCCGCGCCGGCCTGCACCTCTGTCAGCACCAGCGTTCCTTCTTTCCCTTCGGCGATAAACCCGCCCAGCGCTTCACCGAGGACGCCGCCGCGCAGTTCCTCGGGCGGGAAGGGCTCCGCCCGCCGGGACAGTCTGTCGAAGAACGGCGTGAACGCGGACGCGGAAAAGCCCTGTCTGCTCCCCGCTTCACCGAGGTCCTTTTTCAGTTTTGCCGCCCGTCCCGCTTCCCAGAAGCCGCGCCACCTCTTTATGTTTTCCCGCTGGGTTTGCGCGGCGGGAGCTACGGGTGAGATGGAAGTGAATTTCTTCACCAGGCCAGAGCGCTCCAGTTCCGACAGCAGGGCGTAAAGTTCGTCATTCTTCCGCAGGGCTTCTTCCAGGGATCTGCCCTTTACGGCTATGAGGGTGTTCTTGAAGAACTGACCGCCCCATCTGCCGGAGATAGACTCCTGGTTCTCGGCGGTGTCCGGGAGCATCCCGCTCAGCTTCCTGATATCCCCGTCGAACGAAACTTTCGCCAGGCCCAGCGCGCAGACCAGCGAAACGATGATCAATACGGAGGCGCAAAGCGCCGTGTGCCGGTTCTGCCATTCGAAGAACCGGCCCCACAGGTCAGCCAGCGGGATCAGCGCTTTCTTACGCCGGGGCGGGGACAGCGGGTACAGCTGCGGCAGCACCGTGAACGAGAACAGCGCGGCCCCGCCGACACCTAAAGCGGCGAACAAGCCCAGCTGCCTCTGGCCGGGCAGGCTGGACAGCAGCAGGCAGAGAAAAGCGGCCAGCGTGGTGGCTGCGCCTATCAGCCAGGGCGCGGTTATGCCGGAAAGGTGGCGGCCCAGCGCTTCAGGCCCGGCTGAAAGCCCGTCGTAATTATCGTAGCGGTAGCTGAAATAAGTGGCGTAGTCCACCGCGATGCCGACCAGCGCGCCGCCGAAACCGGCGGCTATGGCGGACATGCCGCCGGGAAGGAAAGAGAACAGGCCGGAGGCCAGCAGGCCGCCGAAGCCTACCGAGAGCAGGCCCAGCGGAACAAGTACCCGGCGGCGGAAAAAAAGAAAGGTGAGGCCGAGGATGAAGAGCGTGGAGACGGCGACAGTAACGGCGATATCCCGCTTCATCATCTCCTGGTTCTCCGCCGCCCCCCTCGGCGAGCCGATGTACCGGATCTTCACGCCGGGATG
>CAZJUL010000162.1:0-1347 GCA_964549095.1 uncultured Elusimicrobiaceae bacterium | reverse complement strand
CGGCCAGCTCCGAGCGCGCTTTCTCTATAAATGCGACCAGGGCCGCGCCCCGGTTCCCGTGCGCGCTGGCGTCCTCCGGGAACACGACCAGCATCACGTGTTTCCCGTCCGGGCTGCAGATGCGCCCGTCCCTTATGACGGCCCCGTCGTGAAAACTGCCCAGCTTCTTCAGGAAGATGCCCTGCAGGCCCAGCGGGTCTTCGCGTATCATCCCGGCCAGGGGGCCCGTGGCGGGCGTTTCCAGCAGCGTCTTCTTGTGCGCGGCCAGCCGCGCTTCCACTTTGTCTTTAGCCGTCAGCTCCTGCGCCTGTGCGAGCACCGCGGGGCCGAACAGCGCGGGCAGGCGCGAGCCTACCGCTTCCAGCGCGGCCAGCCCTTCTTCCCGCTCCACCTTGTACCTGATGTGTTTAATGAAGCCCGAAGCCTGGAGCCGTTCATACAGCTCGTCCGCCGCGGCGTAAGCGCCGCCGGATTCGGACGAGGCGCCTTCCGCTCCCACGTCGAAGAAAAGCCTGTTCTGGTAGCCGAAGCCGGAGACTATGGCGTGAAAATCGTCTATGGTCTTTTCCCCGGCGGGCAGCAGGTCCAGGACGCTTTCATTGAGGGTGAGGCGCGAGGCGCGCCAAAGGCAGAGAGCGGAAAGCAGTCCCACTGCGAAGAAGAGCAGCGCGCGCCGGCGGCGCAGCGCCAGGAATGTTTGCTGGAAAAGGTTATGCATTACGGTACCTGCGCGCCAGGTTCAGGGCCGCGTAGGCCAGCACTCCCCCGACGGCCGCTACGGCTACGGCCAGCACCACGCTGCCAAGCACCCACTCGGGGAAACGCTCGGCGGCCAGCTGCCGCAGCCCGCCGTCGAAAGGCGGCGAATAATCTACCGTACCGGACAGCAGCGCGTGCCCAAGCACCAGCGCGAAGTAGAAGATGAAAGGCGCCGCCGCCGGGAAAGAGATATTGCTGGCGGCCGCCGCCATGAAGCTGTTCAGCCGCAGGCGCGCGGCCAGCAGCGACGCGCCGACCAGCTGGAAGCCCCAGATGGGGAGTATGCCCATCATAAGCCCGAGCGCTATGGAAAGCGAGGAGTTGAGCGGGTCCGAGACGGACTCGTCGAAAACGCCGCGCGTGACCGCGCGCAGCTTTTTCAGGAAGGGAACGCCGGAGAGCGTTTTATCGCAGGCGGCCCGCTGCAGCGCCGGCGGCAGGAAAAAGCGCATCATGAAGAAAATGGTGTAAAGATGGGAGATGCGCATGAAATCCGGTATCGGCCGGAAATGCGACACCCGCACCCCGGACGGCTGGTAGAGGGCGGTGACAGGGACCGGCTTCAGCGGCACGCCCAGCCAGGCGGCT
>CAZJUL010000161.1:0-6761 GCA_964549095.1 uncultured Elusimicrobiaceae bacterium | reverse complement strand
GGCTTCTATGGAGGCTGAAGCTATCTGCACCTTCCACGAAAGCGAAGGGTCGGCCAGGGTGAAGTTGATGAAGGCGTAATCGCCGCTGCCGTCGCCGTCCGGCGTGATGGTTATGGAAGAGCGGCTGGTAGCGTAGGCGGCGCTGGAGACGTTGACATTGGAGAACGGGTTGCCCTGCAGCACGTTAACCGCGCAATAGGCGTAGCGCACCGAACCGGCCAGGTTATACGCGGCCTGTATGTGCCTGGAGCCGGTGGACGCCGCCAGCGCGTATATGGAAGCGGACGACTGGCCCAGGGCGAAGGGTATGCTCTTGGGCGTGGCGAAGCCGTACAGCGGGGAAGCGGATACCCGCAGGGACGGGTCCGGGTCGAACAGGCCGGTGGTGAAGCTGTAGCTTCTGCCGGAGACGATGACATTAGTGGACGCGGAGACCGCCGCCGCGGCGCCGCAATAATCCTTGCCCGTAAGCAGCAGCGCCTGCGAGGTGGTGAACTGCGTCAGCGTGAGGCTTGGCTGGGCGAAGGACAGGGTGACCGCGCCGCCGGGCCGCACTGCGACGGCCGGCGAGCCGGCCAGCAGGGACTGGGCCGAAACGCCCGCCTGCTGGGCCGAGGTGACGGTGAAGGTGTCCGTGCGAACCTGGCAGGGAGCTGAGAGCTGGGAGATAGTGAGCTGCACCGTATCGCCGGGGCTTAAAGAGCCGTCGACCACTTTTACCACGGCCGAATACTGGCCGGAAAGAGTGTCCAGCGCCTCGGTGGCGGGATCGGCGTCCAGGCCGACGGTCACGGAATTGGTGCTGACGGCGGCCGCCGAAACATAGCCGTTGCACGACGGGCAATTATTCTGCAGGACGCCCCAGCCGTAAGGTACGGCGAAACCGGCGAGCCCTCCGGCCTGCATACCGGAAGCCCCAACCACGAACCTGATATTAAAGTCGGCAAGGCCGCCCGCCGTGACCGAAGAGACCGACGCGGCGGCGGAGCCGAGGCCGGCGCAGCCGGCGGCCGTGCAGCCGGAATCGTATATGTAAATATCCTTTCCGGAGGCGGTGCCGAGCCTGGGCACGTAAACCTGTTCCGCGCCCTGGTTATTGGGCCCGTAAAGGCCCGACGCCTCGCCGGCGTCCAAAGCCGCGCTGTAGTTGCGGTCTATGTAGGCGCGCATATAATACGCTATGTCGCCGGGCACCCTGAACGAATACGCGCCCGTGGAAGCCGTGGAGATGGCCGCCACCGGCTGGCCCGTGAAATCGGAATTATTGAACACCTCTATGCGGGCGGGGCCGGACTGCGAGCCGGTGTAGGAGATATTGCCGGCTATGGTGCCCAGGTGGGAGGTGGAAGCCACCAGCAGTTCGAAATCGGTGCCGTCCGACTGGCCGCCGGAACCGAGGTTAAGAGACAGCGGTTCAACGCCGCCGAAGAAGCCGTAGTCCTCGCCGCTGTCGGCGGTAAGGCTCTGGTTCATATCCACGAAGCCGGCGATAAAGAAGGTGGTCCCCGGCTGTATGTCCGTCAGGGCGTAGGGGCCGGCGCTGGCTATCTGGGTGGAGACTATCAGGTTGGCCGAGGTAAAGATCCCGGTAGAATCATAGGCGGCGATGAAGAGCCTGCCGCCCTGCGTGCCGGAATAGGCGACGCTGCCGTACACGCTGGCCGGGGCAATAGTATACGCCTCCGCGCTGTTGGAAACGCGGCCCCGGTTCCCGCCGGGCTCAACGCCCCTAACCGAGAAATATACCGTGGTACCGGAAGGCAGCCCGGTAAGGAGAATGGTTTCGGTGGAGCCGGCCGCCAGAGGCGCCAGGGTCTGCGCATAGGCCGTCGCCGCGCTGAATTCATCTTCGCCGTATATGGGAGACAATGAATAGGCCAGTTTGTAGCCGGACGCCGTCCCGCGCGTACCGTCCGCGCCGGGGGCCGTCCAGGTCAGCGTTACCGTGCCGTAGGCCGTGCCGGGCTCGGCGGCCAGGTTAAGGATAGTCGCCGGGTAATACTTTATCGCCTGGTGCCCCTTGCGGGCTTTCTTGGAAGCGCCGGTGGAGGTGGACATCGTGCCCTGGCCAGCCGTGGACTTTACGGCCTTGGTCGCGCCGGAGGATTTCTTCCCGCCCATCACGGCGGTTCCGCGCTGCGCCTTCTTGGTGGCGCCGACGATCGCGCCGGCAAAGACGCTGCCCAGCCCCAGGCCGCCTATGATAAAGGCCGACACGAGGTACCGCGCGAACAATTTACCTTTTAAGCGCATATCCATAGTTCCCGTCGTTCCGGCTAAAACCGGAATCCAGTAGAATCCTGTTCCTCTGACTTGACATTTTGGATAACAACCAAATTGTCAAGTTGGACCTTAATACCTCTTGCCGCTAAACCGCCTTACTTCTTAAAACGGGGCGCTGTCCCTGTTTTCACTCCAGGGGATGGTTACTGGGGCTCCACCAATCCTCCCGCTTCATCACCCCAGCTCCAGCCGCCGGCGTCGCCCTGCGGGACCTTCCGGCCGGAACCCGGTTCCCAGAGCAGCCACTGCCAGCTGTCGGCCGAACCGGACATAACATAATCCCCCGCTTCCGGGATCTTCCACTGCCAATTCAGCGCCGAGCCGACTTTTGTTACATACAGGTAGACATAAGTATATCCTACGCCAACCGGCACATCAGCCGCCTGCGGCTCTCCTGAATTGGGACCGTACTCCCGGTTTTCGGCCAGATCATAGGACCACGGCACTATCCAGTAGCTTACGCCCAGATTCGCCGGCAGCGCCATCTCGGTCTTCAGCCCCGCGGGCAGCGTATAGCTGAAATTAACCGGGAACGAACCTGTCGCCGTGTCGGTGTACGCCTCATACCAGACCGGCTGCACCCCCCCGAAGTCGCTCCCGGTCCACCACCCCGGCGGGGCCGTCAGCCGCTTTATCGCCACCTTAACCGTATAAGTACCGAGTTTAGACTCATAGGAGCGGGCCCCGACACGCTCGTCCGTCGCCGTGCCGGTTATCTGCGCGAACCCGGTAGTCGAACCGGAAAGCGGGCTGGTGATGGTCGAAGTCGGCCTTTCCAGATCGTAGTTTATCGTCACCGAATTTATTGTCGATGCGTTCCCCGCGAAATCCACCGCTTTCGTGTACACCTTATACTGGTGGTCGTTGGCGAACGACAGGTTGGGGGCGTTATAGCTCCAGCTGTCCACGCCGGTCGCCGCCAGCCACTGCGGGCAGGCGGAAAAAGCGCTCCCGTCGAAACAGGTCGGAACCGTCAGGTCCTCGATCTGTACCCTGACCACGCTCACCTTCGAATACACCTCGTTCTGGTCGTCCTGGTTGGACGTGCCGGTCACAGGTGTGGAGATCTTTACCTGCGAATATGCCGCGCCGTCGAGCGGGTATGTCAGCGCAACATAAGGCGGCAGCGTGTCGTAAGTCACTGTATAGGTGGAATAAAGGGTAGAGCGGTTCCCGGCATTATCAACGGCCCGCGCCTCGAATACATACGCCCTGTCGCTCGCGAGCATCGGCTGGTCTACGGTGTAATACCAGGATGTCGGACCGAGTTGTGCGCCTGTCACCCAAGTATCCTCGGCCGCGGTCCAGCCGGAGCCGAGCCAATACCTGGTCGAGGCGCCGGCGCCGGTGGATATCCTTATTTCCACATAGCTGAAGCCGGCCGAGTCCGCGTTGGCCGTGCCATACACCGCGCTGAGCGCGCTGAGCGCATTGACGGTCGGGCTGGTTATCAGCACCGTCGGCGCCGTATCGTCGACAATAAACTTCCACGTCGCTGGCGAGGCTTCCCAGTTGCCGTCCCCGCTGGTGTCCGAGAGCCGCGAGTCGTCCATGGATTTCGCGTCCACGGTATATTCACGGTCGCCGGCGGGCCAGGTTATATTGGTAGTGTAGTCCCAGGTCCATACCGGGTCCGACCCGGATAGCGCGGCGCTTTGCCACGCCGTAGCCTCCGTAACCGTTCCGGAACTGAAGGCTGTGCCGGTCCAGTAAAAGGTGTCGCCGCTTTGCAGATAAGAAAGCCTTATGTATGTTTGATTCAAACCGCCGTGGATGTCGGCCGGGGCGTCATAAGCCGTTCCCTGCAGATGGTTGGAGGGGAATTGGCCTATGTCGGCCGCTCTGTACCGACCGTCGGCAACGGGCCGCAGGATGACCGAGAGGGGCGCTTCTTTGTCAATCTTTATCACGATAGAAGAAACGCCGACCGTGTAGCTGGTCTGGAAGTTGCCGGCCGTATCGCTTGCGCGCACAAGCAGAAGATACTGGTAGCCGGAGGCGAAGTCGTCGTCCAGCCCGGCGGGAGCATACGCCCAGCTTGTCGCGTCCGGCGAGAGGTAGCCGTAGGTGTTAACGCTGATCCAGTGCGGGTCGGTGGCCGCGTCGTTGAATCCCGAGCCGTCGTACCACAGGTTGATGCCGCTCATCCATTTCTGTACGGCTACCTCCACTGTCTGGTTCTGGTGGTCATCGAAGGCGGTGCCCGAAATGGACGGCAGGTATCTCACGGCCTTGGCATTGGACGGGACCAATATCCTGGCGACCGGCGACGACGCGTCAAGCGTGAAAGTCTGTTCCGCGGCCGTGCCGATGTTGCCGGCCTTGTCGAGAACGAAGAGCTGCACCGTGTAGCTCTGGTCCGGCTCCCAGGCCTGGCCGTTCTGGAAATAGCCGGTGGTATAGGAAGCGTTGCCCGCGTTTATCGTGGCTGTCAGATCTGAATTGACGCCTAAAGTCGCAAAAGTGGAAGCCGTCCAGTCCCAGTATTCATCCGCCGACTGCCTCTTAACCCTGAAATAGGCGCTGTACACGCTTCCGGGGGCCGTGTCGCTCACTGAGGCGGTTAAAGCCGTTACACCGCCGGTATAAAGGCCGGCGGGGGCGGTTATGGAACCGGTAGGCGAAATCGAGTCTATTACGAACTCCCTGCCCGCGCCGGGCGTTTCCCACAGGTCATTGGTCAGTTCATAACCTTTGGAAATTACCCTGTATTTCCTGTTGCTGTTCCAACTGACAGCCGGCAAGGTTATCGCCCAATCCAGGCCGTTAAACGCATCCACTCCGGCATACAGGCTGGGATTGGATTCCGCGGATAGCCACTGGCCGCCGTCCCAGACAAGGTCATCGCTCCCGGCGCCTTCGGTCAGGTCCGCGCCGAAATCCGTTATGCGCACCTGCACAGTGGTGGCGTTGACGGCGGTACCCAGGATGGTCGGCTGGTTCGAGGCTATCCAGTGCGGGATACCGGCGTCCGGCGTCACGATAACAGAAACGGGGGCAGGCGTACGCAGAACGAACTGGATATAAGACGAATCTGCCGCCGGCAAACCCGGTTTAGCGGTCTCGTTCCCGGCCAGGTCCACCGCCTTGGCGAAGATCCTGTATTCCACGCCGGGGAGGGTGGTTACCCAGGTCGGGGTTGAAACGCCGGCGGCCTCCCACCTGTCGCCCAGGACGGTTGCGCCGTAAAAGATCTCGCTTACAGAATCCCAGGCCCCGGTGGCAAGGTCCCAGTACCTGGCGGTATCCACCCTGTAGTAGGAAACCAACACCTGCCCCACCGCGCCCGGTGAGATATCCGCCGCGGAACCGGCTATAAGATTCACATCTACCGACAGGTCTGCGCCGTGCACGGGATAAGTTACCGTGGAAACGGGCACCGTGGTATCGAAAGAGACGGAAGCCGTGGCGTATACGACCGACCAGTTAT
The DNA here is from genome assembly GCA_964549095.1 of uncultured Elusimicrobiaceae bacterium. GTDB lineage: Bacteria > Elusimicrobiota > Elusimicrobia > Elusimicrobiales > UBA9959 > JAHJSU01. The sequence continues at coordinate 1,048 of CAZJUL010000161.1, read as the reverse complement.
CCGAGGAATCCTTGGCTTTCGCGACTATTAAGTATGAGTTTCCATCCACCCAGGCCGGGCTGGCGTAGCTCCAGGCGTTAACTACAAGCGTGGCTTCGAACCAGGCTTCAGGCGTTGAATCAAAGGAACTGCCCCCCCAGTATTTACCCGTGCCCTGGTTCCGGAAGCTCAACACTACGGAAGACACCTCGACATCGTCCCAGGCTGTGCCGGAGACCGCGGGCAGCGAGGTGGCGTATGAATTATCCGGCGGCACCAGTATCAGCACGGTGGGCTCCCCGGTCGCGAACGCCGCGGACGGCCACAGAGCGGCAGAAAGCAGGACGGCGCCCAAAAGGCCGCCGAAGCCTTTCAGGTTTATCGCTTTCCCTATTATCCGCTTGAGCCGGTTCATTTTTCCAATACCTGTACCGCTTACTGTCAGCAATCCCGCAAAATTATTCGCCCACCGCCAGCAGCACCCACTGGTAGGTGGAGGCGACGCTCTTTTGCAGGCACATGAAGACCTGGTCCGGGGTTCCCTGCTCGACAAAGACAGAGCCGCGGTTCGTGGCGTCGCAGGCGGGTTTTGTCCCGGTGGTGATCAGCCTCAGGGCGGGCGTCCCGTCCCCGCCGTTCTGCACCACCAGCTTTGCGCCGTCGGGCGAAGCCGCCCCTATGCCGACATTGCCGCTGCCTTTCACCACGAACGCGTCCGCGTTCACTGCGCCGGTGCTTATTTTGAACATATCCTGCGACGAGGCGGCCGTGAGCGAGGAAACGTGCAGGTTGGCGCTCGGCAGGCCGCTAACCGGATAGAGGGTGCCGACGCCTACCTGGCCGGTGCCGGTGACCATGAATTTCCGTATATAAGCGTTACGTATCTCGAACAGCGGGCGCAGCATCGGCGTTCCGGAGAAGTTGGATTCGAAAACGACCATCGGGCCGTATATGGAGGCGTCGCTGTTGGCCGAGGTCTTCAGCGTGAACACGTCGCCCGAGTCGGTGTACTGCGCCACTTCGATAGCGGGATGGTGCAGATTGTCAACGGGGGAGGCGTTGGCCATGT
>CAZJUL010000160.1:6295-6838 GCA_964549095.1 uncultured Elusimicrobiaceae bacterium | reverse complement strand
CCAGCTGCACGCGGGCTTCCTGGCCGCCAGGCACAGCGTAAGCTTTAAAAGGGGCAGGGAAAAACTCCTGGCGCGGCTGAAGGAGAACGAAGAGGTCATCCTGAGAGCCTATGAGCTGCTCAATCAATCCGGAAGCGCAAGCGGGAAGATCTCGCCGGCCGGGGACTGGCTGCTGGACAATTACTACCTTATCGAGGAGCAGATCCGCCTCGCGCAGAAATTCCTGCCGAAAGGGTACAGCGAGGAGCTGCCCAACCTGACCGGGGGCCCGCTGGCCGGGTATCCCAGGGTCTACGACATCGCGATGGAAATAGTTTCCCATAGCGACGGCCGGCTGGATATAACGGGCCTCGCCGGCTTCGTCTCCGCGTACCAGGCGGTAACGCACCTGAAACTGGGCGAATTGTGGGCCGTCCCGATAATGATGCGCCTGGCCCTGATCGAAAACCTGAGGCGCATCGCTTCCCGCATGATCCTGTCGCAGCTCGACCGGGACGCGGCCGATCACCACGCGGGCAGGATCCTCGAGGTGCTGGCCAAAGA
>CAZJUL010000160.1:0-6285 GCA_964549095.1 uncultured Elusimicrobiaceae bacterium | reverse complement strand
GCTCTCCGAGCAGGGCAAGACCATCGAGCGGCTCATACGGTCGGCCAATCAGAAGCAGTCGGCCGACCAGTTCTCGATCTCCAACACGATAGAGAGCCTGCGTTTCCTGGACGTTACGGACTGGCACGAGTTCGTAGAAAGCCTGAGCGTGGTGGAAAAAGAACTGCGGCAGGACCCTTCGGGCCATTACGCCGGGATGTCTTTCGCCACGCGCGACAGCTACCGGCACGTGGTGGAAAAGCTGGCGCTGCGCGGCAGGCTGCCGGAAGAAGAAGTGGCGGCGCGGGCGGTCCGGCTCGCCCGGGAGGCGGCAACCTCCGGGGCCGGCGGCGGCGCGGCCGCGCACACCGGCTACTATCTCGTCGACAGGGGGCTGGAGCGGTTCTGCCGGTCCCTGGGGGTCCGGCCGCGCATAAAGGACTATCTGCAGGCGAAGAAAACCGCGGTCCCGCTCGCCTTATACACCGGTTCCATCGTACTGCTTACGCTGGCCGCCGCGGCGGCGGTCCTGCTCCCGGCCCGGGACCTCGGCTTAAGGAGCTGGCCGTGGTTAGCCGCGTTCGGGCTGCCTCTCCTATTTACGGCCAGCCAGGCGGCCGTCACCCTGGTGAACTGGTTCTTCGCAAAGGCGGTCGAACCGGAAAAACTGCCCAAAATGGATTTTTCGGAGGGGATACCCGCGCACGCACATACGCTGACGGTGATACCCACGATGCTGACAGGCGGGCGGGCCGTAGACTCCCTCATCGAGGGCATCGAGGTCTGCTATCTGGCCAACATCGACGACAATGCGGAGTTCGCCCTGCTGACGGACCTTTGCGACGCGGAGCGGGAGGTACTGCCCGGCGACGCAGCGCTGGTGGAGCGGGCCAGGGAAGGCATAGAGAGGCTGAACCGGAAATACCGCCCGCACAAGGACAACCTCTTCTATCTTTTCCACCGGCCGCGCAGCTGGAATGAAAAGGAAAAAGCGTGGATGGGCTATGAGCGCAAGAGGGGCAAGCTCTCGGACCTGAACGCCCTGCTCCGGGGCGGGGGGAAGGACCGCTTCAGCGTGATCTGCGGCGACCCCGGACGGCTGCAGGACGTGAAATACGTGATAACCCTGGATACGGACACCCGGATGCCCAGGGACGCGGCGAGGGACCTGGCGGGCATAATGGCCCATCCTCTGAACCGGCCGGTCTACGACGAAAAAAAAGGGCGCGTCGTCTCCGGGTACGGTATCCTGCAGCCCAGGGTGGACCTCGGCTACCCCGGCGACAACCCTTCGCTTTTCATTAAAATATTCGGCGGGGAGCCCGGCATCGACCCGTACACGAAGGCGGTGTCGGATATCTACCAGGACCTGTTCTATGAAGGCTCGTTCATCGGGAAGGGGCTTTACGACGTCGACGCGTTCGAAAGGGCCCTCAGCGGGCGGCTGCCGGAAAATTTCGTGCTGAGCCACGACCTGCTGGAGGGCTGCTACGCCCGTTCCGCCCTGGTCACCGACGTGCAGTTCTATGAAAAGTGCCCCCCGGGCTACCTGGCGGACATGAACCGCAGGCACCGCTGGATGCGCGGCGACTGGCAGATCTCCGGCTGGCTGCTCCCCTTCGTCCCGGGGCCCGGAAACAAAAGGGATAAAAACCCGCTCTCCCTCCTGTCGAAATGGAAGATACTGGACAACCTGAGGCGCAGCGTCGTGCCCGCCGCGACGGCGTGGCTGCTGCTGGGCGGCTGGGTGTTTTTCCGGCCCGCCTGGTTCTGGCCGGCGGCGGTGCTCGTTCTGGCCGGTTTCCCCGTGCTGCTTATTTCGTGCGCCGAAGCGGCCGTGAAGGGCGGGAACATCCCGGCCGGCGCGCATTTCCGTGCGGCGCTCCGCTCGCTGGGCGTGCGCTCCGCGCAATTGGGCCTCTCGCTCGCGTTCCTGGCGCATGAAGCTTTATCCGGCCTTCACGCCATAGCGGTCACGTACTGGCGTATGTCCGTTTCACGCAGGCGCCTGCTGGAATGGCGGATCTCGGGCCAACCGGACCTGCGGCCGGCCGGGACCGTCCCGGAGTATTATAAACGCATGCCCGCCGGCCCGCTGGCCGCGCTTTCCCTGGCCCTGTTCCTGCCGTCGGCGGGCGGTATGGACGCCCTGGCGGCGGCGTTCTGGGCCCTGTGGCTGCTTTCCCCGGCGCTCGCCTGGCTGATCAGCAGGCCGCCGGGCGGGCGCAAGGCCGCGCTGTCGGAGGCGCAAACACTCTTTCTCGGGAGCCTGTCGCGCAAGACCTGGGGATTTTTCGAGAACTTCGTCACCGAGCGGGACAACTGGCTTCCCCCGGATAATTTTCAGGAAAAGTTCCTCGGCGCCGCCGCCCACAGGACCTCGCCCACCAATATCGGCCTGTCGCTGCTGTCGAACGCGGCCGCTTACGATTTCGGTTATATTTCAATGGGGACGCTTTTCAACAGGACCGAAAAGACGCTCAAAACGATGAGCGGCATGGAAAAATACAAGGGGCATTTCTACAACTGGTACGACACGGAATCCCTGAAACCCCTGAAGCCGCTGTATGTTTCGTCGGTGGACAGCGGGAACATGACCGCGCACCTGCTCGTCCTGCGGGCGGGGTTGCTGGAAATGCCCGGCAATAAGATCGCCGCGCCTAAACTGTTCGACGGCCTGGCCGACACCCTGGCCGTCATTGAGGAATGCGCCGCCGAACTGGGGAAGAATAAAAGGAACGGCACGGCCGCCGCCGCGCGCAGGATCTCGGAACAGGCCGCGCAGCTCAGGGCGAAGGTGCGGCCCCCGCCGGCCTTTCTTTCGGAGATGCACGCGCTTTTGCGGCACGTGTCGGCGGAGAGCTCCAAGACGCTTACCGGCCTGGACGGGAAACAGTTCGACAGGACCAGGAGATGGGTGCGGGCTTTGGAAAAGCAATGCTACGACTGCCTGGAGGATCTGGCCTTCATAGCGCCGTGGATCCTGCTCGCCCCGGAGATCCCCGGCATGTGGGACAGGGGGGACGGGCGGCAGAAGGAACTGCTGGACCGCCTGCGGCGGGAATTGCTCCGCCTGGACGGGGTCCCCGCACTGGGAGAAGCAGCCAGGCTGGAACCGGAACTATTCCCGCTGATAGACGGGATACTCGCCGGCATCGGCCCGTCGGACCATGACGCAAAAAAGGAAAAGGAATGGTTCACGCGGCTCAAAGCCGCGCTGAAAGAGACGGGCGACAGGGCCCGCGAAAGGCTCGCCGCCGTCGAGTCAATGGCGCTGCGCTGCGGCGAGCTGGCCGGCGTGGAATTGGACTTCCTTTACAACAAGCGGGCGCATCTCCTTTCGATCGGCTACAACGTCTCCGAGCACAGGCTGGACCCGGGCTGCTACGACCTGCTGGCGTCCGAATCCAGGCTCTGCAGTTTTGTGGCGATCGCGCAGGGGAAGCTGCCGCAGAAGCACTGGTTCATGCTAGGCCGCCTGCTTTCCAAGTACGGCGGGGATCCCGTGCTGGTATCGTGGGGCGGGTCGATGTTCGAATACCTCATGCCGCTGCTGGTAATGCCCGTCTATGAAGGCACGCTGAAAGGACGTATAAGGCGATGGTGGCGTGCCAGATAGAATACGCTTCCGACAACGGCATACCGTGGGGGATGTCCGAATCGGGCTATAACAAGCTGGACGCGGCGATGACGTACCAGTACCGCTCTTTCGGCGTTCCGGACATCGGGTTCAAGCGGGGCCTCTCCGAAGACCTGGTAGTAGCCCCGTACGCCTCGGTCCTGGCCTTTATGGTGGAGCCGGAGAAAGCGTGCGAGAACCTGGAGCGACTGGGAGCGGAAGGGTTCGGCGGGGAATACGGTTTTTACGAGGCGATAGATTATACCCCGTCCCGCGCCGCCCACGACGGCACCCGCGCGGTAGTCAGGTCCTACATGGCGCATCACCAGGGGATGAGCCTGCTCTCCCTGGCGTATGTCCTGCTCGACAAGCCGATGCAGAGGCGCTTTCTGGCGGACCCGATGTTCAAGGCGACGGAGCTGCTCCTGCAGGAGAGGGTGCCGAAAGCGGCGCCCTTCATTTACGACACGGAAGTCTCCGGGCTGCTCAGGAAGACGGAGGAAACGGACGCCCTTTGGCGCGTTTTCACCACCCCGAACACCCCGGCGCCGGAAGTCCACCTTTTATCCAACGGCAGCTATAACCTGATGGTGACCAACGCCGGCAGCGGCTACACCCGCTGGAAGGATATCGCGGTAACGAGATGGCACGAAGACGCGGTGCTGGAGAACGAGGGCACGTTCATCTACCTGCGCGATACGGAGACCGGCGAATTCTGGTCTTCGGCGTACCAGCCAACGCTGAAAAGGTCCTCGCGGTATGAAGCCGTATTTTCCCGGTCGAAGGCGGAGTTCAAGCGCAGGGACCACAATATCGAAGTCCATACCGAGATAACGGTGTCGCCGGAGGACAATATGGACCTGCGCAGGCTCCGCGTCAGGAACCTCTCCCGCGACACCCGGACCATCGAGCTCACCAGCTACGCGGAAGTGGTCCTGAACCGCCCCGCCGCGGACCTGGCGCACAGGACTTTCAGCAACCTGTTCGTCCAGACGGAAATAATCAGGGCTCACCAGGCGATAATCTGCAGCCGGCGGCCCCGGTCCGAAAGCGACCTGTTCCCCGTGATGGCGCATTTCATGGCGGTCCACGGCAATTCCGTCGCCGGCGCTTCCTACGAGACCGACCGCGACAAATTCATAGGCCGGGGAAATACCCTGGCCGGCCCCGCCGCAATGCGCGACAAGGGGCGGCTTTCGGACAGCGAGGGCCCGGTGCTCGACCCCGTAGTTTCCATCCGCTGCAGGATCCTCCTGAAACCCGGGGAAGCGGCGGTCATAGATTATATCACCGGCGTCTGCGGCACCAGGGACGCCGCCCGGGCGCTGATAGAAAAATACCGCGACCGCAACCTGGCCGACAGGGTCTTCGACATCGCCTGGACCCACGGGCAGGTGGCCCTGCAGCAGATAAACGCCACCGAATCCGACGCCCAGGTGTACGGCCGCCTGGCGAGCGCGATCATTTACGCCGACCCCGCGTGGCGCGCCCACGCCGGCGTCCTGAAGCAGAACCTGAGGGGGCAGTCCGACCTCTGGGGCTACGACATTTCCGGGGACCTGCCGATAGTGCTGGTCCGCATAGAGGACCAGGAGAATATCGGGCTGGTGGCGCAGCTGGTGCAGGCCCATTCGTACTGGCGCATGAAAGGCCTGCCGGTGGACCTGGTCATCTGGAACGAGAACCGTTCCGTTTACCGGGACGCGCTGAGCGAAAAGATAAACGACCTGGTAGCCGCCAACGCCAAGCCGCCGTCGAAGAGGCAGGGCGGGATCTTTTCCAGGCGCGCGGACCAGATGTCCGAAGAGGACAAGGTGCTGATGCAGACCGTCGCCAGGCTGGTGATCACCGACAGGGGCGGGACTTTGGGCGAACACCTTGAACGCGCGGCGCGCGCGGCGGAACCGCGGGCGGCGTTCACGGCGGCTAAAAATGCGGGCCGGGAACGGGAGACAGGCGGCCTTGCGCAGCGTCCCGACCTGGCGTATTTCAACGGCCTGGGCGGCTTTACCAGGGACGGGCGGGAATACGTGATCTCGACCGGCCCCTCAAAAACCACCCCCGCGCCCTGGGTGAACGTGCTGGCCAACCGGCATTTCGGGACCATAGTTTCCGAAAGCGGGAGCGCGTATACCTGGAGCGAGAACGCGCAGCAGTTCCGCCTTACGCCCTGCAGCGGCGACCCGGTCACGGACGCCTGCGGCGAAGCGCTGTATATACGGGACGAGGAGACGGGGCGGTTCTGGTCCCCGACCCCCCTGCCCGCCAAAGGAAGCTCCGGTTACGTCTCGCGCCACGGTTTCGGCTACAGCATTTTCGAGCACGCGGAAGACGGCATCGTGTCGGAATTGACGGTTTTCGTTTCCCTGGACCACCCGGTAAAATTCGCCGCTTTGAAACTGCGGAACGCCTCCGGCCGCAAAAGGAGCCTTTCCGCGGCCGCGTATTACGAACTGGTAATGGGCACGCTCAGGGATAACTCGCACATGCATATCCTGACCGAGGTGGACCCCAAAAGCGGCGCTTTAACCGCGCACAACAACTACAACAAGGAATTCCCCGGCCGGGTGGTTTTCCTGGACGTCAGCGAAACGGCGCGCTTCGTGAGCGGCGACAGGCGCGAGTTCATCGGCAGGCACGGCACGCTGGCCGCCCCGGCAGCGATGCGCAGCGGCGCGCTTTCCGGC
>CAZJUL010000159.1:2399-6938 GCA_964549095.1 uncultured Elusimicrobiaceae bacterium | reverse complement strand
AATAGATGGTGTTGCCTATCACGTGCGAAGGCATCACCGCGTGCGAAGAGCCGTCCTCGCGGATGCGGACTGCGTCCCAGTTGACGGAGCCCTTGTAAACGCTTTTCAGCAGCGCCAGTTCCTCGGCGGTCAGTTTGCGGGGCAGGGCTTTGCCGAGCAGCAGGTTGTCGAACATATCCACCCCGCCGTGCACGATCTTGGCCAGCGAGTCCACCACGCCGCCCGCGGTGCGCCCGGCCGCGTTGACCACTGCGCCGCCCACGCCCTTGGCGGCGTCCGCGAAATTACCTTTAAGGAGGTTCTTGCCCGCGCCGGCCAGGTCGTTGAAAATGCCCACCGGCACGTCCACCAGTATGCCCGCCAGGTCCCCGCCGACGCCTTTGCCGACTTCAAGCAGCGAATTGCCGGCGCCCGACAGGCGGGCCACGAAGGCGTCCCAGCCGCCGGAAGATTTCTTCGCGCTCCCGGTATCCGAGTCGTCCGCCGAAATGGCGTCCGGCTTGGGCGTCGCCAGCGACGGGGTTTCGGAGCTGCTGAGGCTGGCTATCTCGCCGCCGACATCTTTCGGAACGGAGCCGCTTTTGGAGGGGGAAGAGGTTTTCTTGGCCGGTGAAGTCGGCGCCGGGGTCCGCGCCGCGGCGCACTGGCGCTTTGTCGAGGCCAGCTGCTGGATAATGCGGTTCATCCTGACGCCTATAGCCGCGCAGCTGCCGGTTCCCTTGCAGGACTCAAGCTGGCGGGACAGCGAGGCCGACTGCCGCTCCAGGCTGTTCATTGTGCTCGTGCACTGGGAGTCGGTCATCGCGCCGAAGCAGGGTCCGGAGAACAAAAGAACCAATATGGCGGCGGAGGGAATAAAGTTCTTCATACGCTTTATCTTTCAGGTCATCAATAACAAAATAGTTTACCCTGTGGACCTATACCGCGCAAGGGCCTAAAGACCTATATGGGCTGGATCACAAAAGCGCCGGCATAGCCAGGTCATAGAGCACAAGCAGCGGCAGGAAACAGATGGTGGTGAACACTATGGCCTGCGAAACCAGCTGCGCGTCGAAATCGAATTCCTTAGCCAGCACATAGGTCATGACAGCCACCGGCATGCAGGACTGCAGGTAGCCGGCCCGCGCGGCGGTGCCTTCGAAGCCCAGCAGGTAGGCCGTCAGCAGATAGAACAGCGGCAGCACAAGGAGTTTCAGCGCGGCTATCACCGCAAGCTTTGCGCCGTTCCCGGCCGCGCTCTTGCCGTAAAAACCGGCGCCTATGGTAAAAAGCGCCAGGGGCATGGCGGTCCCGCCTATATCCGAAAGCGCCGCGCGCAGCACGGCCGGGACCGGGACGGCGAACCAGGAGACCGCCAGCCCGGCTACGGAGGCCCACAGCACGAAATTCCGGAGGACCAGCCGTTTCAGGCCGGCCAGGCCGGGACAGCTGCCTTCGCAGATAAGGTTTATCAGCAGCAGGCCGAGCGTGAAGATCAGGACGTTCTGCAGCGAAGACACCACCGCCGCGCAGCCAAGGGCTTTTTCTCCGAGGCGCATCGACACCACCGGGAAGCCGAGATAGGCGGTATTGCCGAGCGCCGCGGTTATGACCAGCAGGCGGGCGAACCGCCAGCTCAGCGCGCGCGCCAGCCACAGGAGCGTGATCAGGGCCATCAGCGCCGCAACGGGCAGGGTGTTGGCGATCAGGAAATCCGAGCCCAGCTCCCACAGGGGCGTGTCGGAGACTTTTACAAAAGTCAGGGCGGGCAGCGCGGCGTAATAGAGGTAGCGGTTCAGGACCTCGTCGGCTGTGGCGGGCAGCAGGCCGTACTTGCGGAACGCCCAGCCGGCGGCCATTACGAGGAACAGGTTGGAGATTATGTCCGCCATCATTATAGCAGGAGGAGGACCATGACCTGCGCCGAGATCACGCGCAGTATCATAACCAGCGGGTAGACCGTGGCGTAGGACATGCCCGGCAGGTTGGAACCGGCCATGGAGTTGGCGAAGGCCAGCGCGGGCGGGTCGGTCATCGAGCCGGCGAGCCCGCCGCAGAGCGACATGAAATTCTGCCGGTACTTGTATTTCGCGAACACGCCCACCAGCACTCCCGGGATCACCGTTATGGCGAAGGAGAGCAGCATTATGGCCACGCCGTTCCCGTGCACCAGCGTGTCCACGAAGCTGCCGCCGGCCTTCAGGCCCACGCAGGCCAGGAACAGCACTATGCCCAGCTCGCGGAGCATCAGGTTGCCGGCCGGGGGCATATACCAGTTGAGCGGGCCGATGGTCTGCGCGTAGCTCAGCAGTATCGCCACTATCAGCGGTCCGCCGGCCAGGCCCAGCCGAACCGGGCTGGAAAGCCCGGGCAGCGCTATCGGGATGGAGCCCAGCAGCACCCCCAGGCCTATACCGATGAAAGCCGGGATGAGCTGCGGGTGGTTCAGGTCTTTCGGGGAATTGCCCAGCACCGACGCCGCCCTGGCCACGCCGGCGTCCTCGCCCACCAGGACCAGGTTGTCGCCGAGCTGCAGCACGTACTTATCGGTGACCAGGAACTCGACATCGGCGCGCGCGACCCGCGTGGCCACGACGTTATACTGTGATTCCAGCTTTATTTCCTCCAGCGTGCGGCCCAGAACTTCCTTCCGCGTCACCACGGCCCGCGCCTGGATTATACGGCTGGGCACCTTTTTGAGGTCTATGTCGCTGGGGCTGCCGACCACCACCATGAATTTATAAAGGCTGTCGTTCTTGCCCACGGCCAGCAGCACGTCGCCGAGGCGCAGCTCGGTATCGTCGTGGGCCACGGACAGAGCCCCCTCACGGTACAGCCGCGAAACCACCACGCCCAGCTCGTCTATAGCCGGGATGTCCTTTATCCTCAGGCCGTCGAGGTTCTTGTTCTCCACCCGGACGCTGATATTGGTGAAATCGAATTCGGCGCGCTCGGGCTTGGTGTGCAGGGCTTCTTCGGCCACCTCTTTTTTGAACAGGGCCCTTATCAGCAGCATGGTCAGTATTATGCCCAGGATGGCGCCCGGATAGGCCAGCGCGTAGCCGACGGAGGCGTTGTTGGCCAGTTCAGGGCCGGAGCCGGAGTTGTTCAGGACCTGCTGGGCGGCGGCCAGCGACGGCGTATTGGTGACCGCGCCCGCGTACATGCCTACAGCCGTGGAGATGTGTATGCCGGCTAACCTGCTCACCGCTATGGTCAGCGCGGCGCCGCCGAGCACCACTCCCGTGGCGAGCAGGTTCAGCCTTATGCCTTCTTTGCGGAAAGAGGAGAAAAACCCGGGGCCGACCTGCGTCCCGATGGCGTAGACGAAAAGTATCAGGCCGAACTCGCGCAGGAAGTCCAGCGTGGAGTGGTCCAGGTCCAGGCCGAAATGGCCGAAGATTATGCCGGCGAACAGCACGCCGGCTATCCCGAGGTTGACGCCGGCTATTTTTAAGGTGCCGAGCGCCAGCCCGGCCGCGCCGACCAGAGTAATGACGAACATCGAGAAGGCGACCGACTGGGGGGAAAAGAGGGTGGTAAGCAGGTCCATAGCTGTATTCCGGGGGCCCCGGTCTGTGTTGGCCGCGTCTCCGCGGGGCTCACTATTATTATATTAAATCCGCCCCGGCAAAAGTTCCGCGATCCGGGCGGGAACGCGAGGTTCCTTTTTTGAGGTTTTTCGTTTTGGTATACTTTAGACTTGCCTCAGCTATGACCGCAAAAGAGAACATATCCGGTGAACCCCGCGGGACTAACCTGTCCGACGCCTGGGGCGGGATGGCCGCAATGCTGGTGGCGCTGCCTTCGGCCATCGCCTTCGGCGTGGCGATGTACGCGCCGCTCGGGCCGGGTTTCGCCGGGGCCGGGGCGCTGGCCGGCATACTGGGCACGGCGGCCATAGGGTTGGCGGCGCCCGCGCTGGGAGGCGCGCCGCGCCTCATCTCGGCCCCCTGCGCGCCGGCGGCGGCAGTTATGGCCGCGCTTTGCGCCCGCCTAGTGTCGGAAGGGTCTTCGCCGCAGGCCGTAGTGGTTTCGCTGGTCCTGGTCGGAGTTTTCTGCGGCCTGCTGCAGCTCCTTTACGGCGCGCTGGGCGGCGGGCGGCTTATAAAGTATATTCCCTATCCAGTGGTCACCGGCTATATGAGCGGCGTGGGCCTGCTGATAATATTTACCCAGGCCCGGCCTTTCTTCGGCCTGGCCAAGGATATCCAGCCGCTGGCCGGGCTGCTGTCGCCCGGCGCCTGGCAATGGCCGGCCTACTCCGTGGCGCTGGTCACCGCCGGGGCGATGCTGGCCGCGCCGCGCTTCACCAAGCGAGTGCCCGCGGCGATACTGGGCCTGGCCGCCGGGATAACCGCGCATTTCCTGGCCGGCCTGGCGCACCCGCAACTCCTGGCCCCCGAAGGGAACCCGTTCATCATCGGCGCCATCTCCACCAGCCCGGGCGCGGTCTTCAGCGGGATAATGAACAACTTCAGCTGGCTGCGCGGGCTGGGCGCCCACGACATCTACCTGCTGGCCGGGCCGGCGCTGACGCTTTCGGTGCTGCTCTCGATA
>CAZJUL010000159.1:0-2389 GCA_964549095.1 uncultured Elusimicrobiaceae bacterium | reverse complement strand
CACCTTGAAGACCTGCGTGGTCACGGATTCCATAGTGCGCTCCCGGCACGATTCCAACCGCGAGCTCAGGGGTCAGGGAGCCGGCAACATCGCCTCGGCGCTGCTGGGCGGCATGCCGGGCGCCGGCACGCTGGGCGCCACGATGGTGAGCCTGGCGGGCGGCGGGCAGACCCGCAGGGCCGGGCTTTTCGAAGGGGCCTTCGCGCTGGCGGCGGCGCTGGCGCTGGGCGGGGCCATCGGGCGCATCCCGGTGGCGGCGCTGGCCGGCATACTGGCCGTGGTCGGCGCGCGCATGATAGACCGCTCCAGCCTGCGCCTGGCGCTCAGGGAGTCGACGATCTTCGATTTCGCCGTCATACTGGCGGTGGCCGGCACCGCGCTGGCGGCCGACCTGATAGCGGCCGCCGGGGTGGGCATAGCGCTCTCTTTCCTGCTCTTCATCCGCGAGCAGATGGGCAGCAACGTGGTGCGCCGCAAGACCACCGGCGCCGAGATGTCCTCCAAGCAGAAGCGCCTGCCGGCCGAGCGCGCCGCCCTGGCCGAGCGCGGCGCTGAAACGCTGGTGGTGGAATTGCAGGGCAGCCTCTTCTTCGGCACGGCCGACCAGCTTTTCTCGGAGATAGAGGCGGACCTGAAGAGCTGCCGCCGCCTGATCCTGGACATGCGCCGCGTGACCTCCGTGGATTTCACGGCGGTGCACATGATGGAACAGGTGGGCGAACGCCTGGCCGAAAAGGGCGGCGCGCTGGTCTTCTCACACCTGCCGCCCAGCCTGCCGACCGGGCTGGACCTCGGCGCCTATTTCCGGCACCTCGGGCTGGCGCACCGCGAAGGCGGCGGGCGCATCTTCGAGACGCTGGACGACGCGCTGGAATGGGCGGAAGACCGCGCGCTTGAGGAAGCCGGGATAGAGCGGGAGGCCGCCGGGGAAATACTGGACCTTTCGCAGATAGATTTCCTGAAGGAGATGGAGCCCGCCTCGCTGGAAGAACTGCGCGCGGCCTTCGAAGAGCGCAGTGTGCCGGCGGGCAAGCCGGTTTTCCTGCGCAAGGGCGGGGGCCACGAGTTCTTCCTTATACGCCGCGGGCGCGTGCGCATAGTGCTGCCGCTGAAGGCCACGCACCGGCAGCACCACCTGGCCGTTTTCGGCCCGGGCGACTTCTTCGGAGAGGTGGCCTTCCTGGCCCGCACGCCGCGCACGGCGGACGCGGTGGCGCTCACCGACACGGATCTTTACTGCATCAGCCGCGAGGCCTTCGACGCGGTGGTGCTCCGCGACCCGGCGGCGGGCTCGGCTTTTTACCAGCGGCTGGCCAATATCGAGGCCCTCCGACTGCGCGACGCGGACCGGGAACTGCGCCGCCTGCAGGACAGCTGAGGATATAAATGACCGACTCAAGAACCGCACCCGGCGCTACGCCGCTCATCCTGCTGGCGCTGCTGCTTTCTCTCTTCCTGGCCATGATCTGGCCTTTCCTGATCTCCCTGCTGATGGGCCTGCTCCTGGCGATACTCAGCCGGCCGCTTTACGATCTTTTTTCCCGCCGCGGCCTGGGTCCGCGCACGGCCGCCGGCCTGGCCATGGCCGTAATACTGCTGGCTATAATAGCGCCGATCACCTTCTTCGCGGTCACGGCCATAAAGCAGGCGATAGCGCTGGCCGCCTACCTGGCCGACGAGCGGGGCGCGGATTTCATACGCAGGGCCGTGGCGGCGCTTACGGCCCTGAAGCCGGTGCAGTGGCTGATAGACAGCCCCGCCGACCTGCAGGCGAAGGGCCTGGAGTTCGCCCGGAGCGCCGGCGGCGCGCTGAGCCGCGTTATACTGGTGCAGGCCGCCGCCCTGCCCGACCTGGCCCTGAAGCTGGTGATCTCGCTGCTTACCTGGTTCTTCCTGCTTTTCGAAGGGGAAGAATTCCTTAACTGGCTGATCTCGAAGATCCCGATGGAGTCCGGCCTGCGCGGCCGGCTCATCGCCTCTTTCAGGGCCACCGCCGCTTCCACGGTCTGGGCCACTTCGGCGGCCGCGGCCGCCCAGGCCCTGGTAGTGATGCTCGGCTTCCTGCTGCTCGGCATACCGGCGGTATTCCTGGCCGGGGGCGCCACCTTCATCTTCGCCTGGATCCCCATACTGGGCAGCCTGCCGGTCTGCCTGGCGGGCGCGGTGTACCTCTACTTCAGCGGCTCGCTGCTCAAGCTGGCGCTGCTGGGCGCGGTAGCCGTGGTCGCCGGGCTGATGGACAACGTGGTGCGGCCGATCATCCTGAAAGGGCGCGGCGATATGCACCCGCTGCTGGCGCTCATCTCCATCTTCGCCGGCATACAGATGTTCGGCATACTCGGCGTGATCTTCGGGCCCATAGTGGCGGCCATGCTGCTGGCCCTCCTGA
>CAZJUL010000158.1:0-6969 GCA_964549095.1 uncultured Elusimicrobiaceae bacterium | reverse complement strand
CGCCCATCAGGTTGTCCAGGATGCAGTACTCGTTGGGCTGGTGCGCCGTCTCGTTCAGCCGCGCGTAGACCACCGCCGGCAGATTCAGCCGCCGGAAGAAAGCCGCCACCGTCCCGCCGCCGATCCCGTAAGCCTTCGCCTTAACGCCCAGCACCTGCTTGATGGCCTTCTTGAGCGCCTTCACTATCGCCGCGTTCGGGTCGGTCGGGGGCGCCGCCTGCGCCTCCTGCTGCGGCTCGAAAGACACCTTCACCCCGTACTTCGCCTCCACCTCGTCCGCCATCTCGCGCATTGCGGCCTTCACCTCGGTCAACTGGTAAACCGGCATCACGCGGCAGTCCATATAGAACACATCCTCGCCCGGCAGCGTGTTCACATTCGGCACATTGGCCTCTTTCTTGGTCGGCTCGAACGTGCTTATCGGCGGCTCGTAAAGCTTGTCCTTCTTCGGGAAGAGCTTATAGAGCTTCTGGTATTTGGTGACCAGCTCGCTGGCCGCCTTGAAAGCGTTTATCCCCAGCGAAGGCCGGCTGGCGTGGCACTGCTTGCCGAGCGTGGTGACCTTCATCCAGAGAATGGATTTTTCCGCCACCTCGATCTTGGAGCCGTCTTCGCAGCCGGAATCCGGCACGAAGAACATGTCTTCCTTGCCGAAGAGGTCCGGCTTCTTTTCGGACAGGTAGTCCGCGCCGAAGCCCGAGCCAGTTTCCTCGTCCGCGCAGAAAAGCAGGGCGATGTCGTATTCCGGGCGGTAGTTCAACTCCATCATAGCCCTCACCATCAGCATACTGGAGACTATGGCCTGCTGGTTGTCTTCCACGCCCCGGCCTATAAGTTTGCGGCCCTCTATCTTCATCGTGTACGGGTCCGAACTCCAGAGCTTCATTTCGCCGGGCGGCACTATATCCATGTGTCCCATGAACCAGATGGTCTTGGCGGAACTTTTGCCTTTATAGCGCGCTATCAGGTTCGGGCGTATGCCGTTCTTGGCTTCCTTCTGCGGCGCGTTCACCCATTCTATGGAATCGAACTTCAGTTTTTTGAGCTCCGTTTCAAGGTAAAGGGCCTTGTCGTATTCGCCCGTCCCGCCGCTGGCCGGGGCCAGCGCCGGAATGGCGGTCAAATTCTTCTGCAGCTCTATGGCGTAGGCTTCGTAGGACTCGATCTTCTTCAATATCTTGTCTTTCATTTCTGTCTCCTTTTTGTGACCGCGTGCGGAATGTCCGAAAGTACGCTGATCCGCTCAACCGGCCCGCTTTTCCAGGACAGGAAGGCGGCCAGCAGGCGGCGCGGGGTGGCGGCTTCCAGCAGTATCTTCGAATGCTTTGCCTGCACGAAACCTTCGCCCTGCGCGTTCCCGACCAGCTTCAGCAGCGGGTCGTAATAGCCCTTGATGTTCAGCAGCCCGCAGGGTTTGCGGTGGATGCCGAGCTGGGCCCAGCAGAGCGCCTCGAACAATTCGTCGAAGGTGCCTATGCCGCCGGGCAGGGCGATGAAGCCGTCGGAAAGCTCGTGCAGCCTGGCCTTACGCGTGTGCATATCGGGCGTGACTATCAGCTTGGTGAGCCCCGTATGCTCGAGTTCTATGCCCATCAGGCCCGCCGGTATTACGCCTATGGCCTTGCCGCCGGCTTTCAGCACGCCGTCTGCCACCGCGCCCATAAGCCCGGTGCGGCCGCCGCCGTAGACCAGCTTTATCCCGTTTTCGGCCAGCACGCGGCCCAGTTCAGCGGCCCCGCGGGCGTATTCGGTCAGCCTGCCGGGGTGCGCCCCGGCGAAAACGCAGATGGCTTTCATAATTCAAGTATAGCAAGCGGCGGCCGGCGTTGAAAAGATATAATTGAACGATGAACGGGAGAAAAAAACTGTTCCTGAACCTCGGCCTGCTGTACTGCGCCGCCATCTGGGGCTCCACGTTCATTGTGGTCAAAGGCGCGCTGGATTCGGTGGACCCGGTGGTAATGGTCGGGCTGCGGTTCCTGATCTCGGCGGCCCTGCTCCTGCCCTGGGTGCTGAAAAGGGCGGAGAAGACCGCGCTTATGAAGGAGGGGTTTATCCTCTCCCTGGTACTGGCCGGGCTTTACCTCAGCCAGACCATCGGCCTGCTGTACACGACGGCTTCCAATTCCGGTTTCATAACCGGCCTGTTCATAATCTTCATCCCGCTCTTCCTGTTCGCTTTCCGGAGGAAAAAACTCGCCCCGCTGCAGTGGCTCTCGGTCTGCCTGGCCGTCGCCGGCATGTGGCTGCTGACGGGCGGCGTGAGCGGCCTGAACAGGGGGGACGCGCTCTCGCTTGTGGCCGCGGCCACCTACGCGGCGCACGTGATCATTACCGACGGCTACGTGAAGGCCGACGCGGACCCGGTGCTGCTGGCCTTCCACCAGTTCTGGATGGTCGCCGTGATCTCTTTCCTCATAGCCGGCGTCTCCGGGCGCCCGTTCTCGGTGGCCGGCCTGAACTGCTGGGGCGTAATAATCTTCCTGGCGGTGTTCCCCACGCTGATAGCTTTCTTTATCCAGCTGCTGGCCCAGAAGGAAGCCGAGCCGATAACGGTGGGGCTGGTATTCGCGCTCGAGCCGGTTTTCGCCGCGCTGTTCGCCTGGACCTGGGGCGGCGAACAGTTCTTCGCGGTAAAAGCCGCCGGCGGCTTCCTGATAGTCGCCGCAATGCTGCTGGGCGAGCTTTCCGAGCTGGGCCTGAAGCGCGCCGTCAAAAAAGAAGTTTTGCCGGTATAACACACAAAGCCTGAGCAGGTCCTGCCCGGTGCGCAATTTGTATAATAAAAAAAACAGGTAAGGAAGGCTCTTTTATGGAAGATAAAAAAGTTATTGTCGCCGGCGCGAAATTATTCGCGGCGGCGGCTGGCGTGCTCCTCGCGGGCTTCTGGATAGTCTGGGTCGCTACCGCGTATTTAAAGAACCGCTCCGTGCTTAAAGAGTTCGAGCCCGCCATAAAAGAGGCCAAAAGCCTGGGGCTGGATTATGACACGGTGCTGGCGGGCGGGAACAAGTACGAGGACAAGAACGTGCTCTGGTGCGTGCAGAACAGGGGGGAAGAGGCGGTTTCCTATAAAGGTGACCCGGGCCGCCGCCTGGCGGTGTCCAATTTCCCGGCTATGCCGCTGGTCTCGGGCAGCAAGCACGAAAGCTGTTCGGATATGCTCCTGAAAGTTAAAAGCGGGAACGCGGCGAACGGCGTGGTGACGGTAAGGTTCATGCATAATTTCAAATAAGGGGACCAAATGCGAATCCGACTCATCCTGGCCTTGATCTTTGCTTTTCTCCCGGCCCTGAACGCCGCGGAAATAGAGTTCGCTGAAAGCGTGCCGGTGGAAACGGTTTACGGCTCCACGCTGGCCGCGCGCCCGGCCCGGATGTGGGTGGAGATGATAAACGGCGCGCAGAAGACGCTGGACTTCGAGGAGTTCTATATAGCAGATAAGCCCGGCGAGGCCCTGTCGCCCGTGCTGGCCGCCGTGCGCGCGGCCGCGGCCCGCGGCGTGAAGGTCCGCTTCATCGTGGAGAAAGCGATGATGAAAGAAACGGCCAAAGTCCTGCCCGGCCTGCGCAAGGAGAAGAACATCTCCGTCCGGGTGATCAATTTCAAGAAGCTGGCCGGCGGCGGGGTGCAGCACTCCAAGTTCTTCATAGTGGACGGGAAAGAAGTATTCGTGGGCAGCCAGAACTTCGACTGGCGCTCGCTGGTACAGATACACGAGACGGGCGCGCGCATAAAGAGCGAGAGGGCGGCGCTGGATTTCGGCGCCGTATTCGAGGCCGACTGGGCCGCGGGCGACAAGGAAAAGCCGGAGAAGCAGAAATTCGCGGCGGTCAAGGATCCGTTGAACTCTTCCGCACCGGAAGAAGCGACGGTAGGCGGCGCGAAGGTCTCCTATCACCTGGCTTTCGGCCCGGACCGCTACATCCCGAAGGGCTTCGATACCGAGCTGGGCGAACTGCTCCGGCTGATAAACGGCGCGAAAAAGACCGTGCGCGGCCAGGTTATGACCTATTCGCTGAAAGGCTCCGGCAAGAAAAACCCGAAATGGACGGACCTGGACGACGCACTGCGCGCGGCCGGCGAGCGCGGCGTGAAGGTGGAACTGGTTTTCTCCGATTGGGCGGTGGGCGGAAAGGCCGACGCCGATATAAAATCCCTGGCGCGGGCGAAGAACGTGTCGGTCAAGATCTCCTCGCTGCCCCGGTACAGCAAGGCTTTCGTTCCTTTCGCCCGCGTGGAGCACTGCAAATACCTGGTGGCCGACGGGGAGAAGGCCTTCCTGAGCACTTCCAACTGGGCGCGGGATTATTTCCTGGAAACCCGCGGCGCCGCGGTGGTGCTGGAAGGCGCGGCCGGCGCGGCCCCGCTGGAGGATATCTTCAGCCGGACCTGGAACGGCCCCTACGCCGCGCCGGTGGACCAGGCGAAGCAGTATACGGCCGTAAAAAAACAATAAATACCGAGGCTTATGCAGAACGAAAACCCCGAAGAACCGGAGAGAGCGCGGGAAGAGCGGCGCGGCAAGACGCCTTCATACGCCGCCGGCACGCGGATGGGCAGGAACCCGGCCTACTGGGACGACAAGTTCTATTTTGACAACTGGCTGTCCACTTACGCCGCGTGGAACTACTTCGTGGGCGGCGGCATGCTGTTCGCCCTCACCAGCTACCTCCTTGTTAAAACGCTGGCCAGGGGGAACTACGGCGGGGCGTATTTCTGCGCCGCCGTGGCCCTGCCGTCGCTGATGCTTTTCACGGCGCTGCCTTTATCAAGGCTCAGGAACCAGGGCGACCTTACCCTGCGCGCGGCTTCTCTGCACAGGATGACGGGCTTTGTCGGCCTCGTCCTGATCTTAACCGGGTTTTTCTGGAAGTGCATCCAGCCGTTCCTGCATCCCGGGACTTTCAGTAACTATATATCTACGGAAATATCTTCCGTGATCGGGATCTGGCCGGCGGGCGTTCTGTACGCGCTGGGCGCGCTGGTCACCGGTTTAAATTCCCTGGTCCTCTGGTCGAGCCTGCTGGGCAGGCTTTTCAGCAGTTTCAGGCACGCGCTCTCCTTCCTGGTGGTGGTCGGCGGGCTTTCGATGGTTTATTACACGCTCTCCGAATCGGTGGTCAGGCGGAATACGCCGATATACCGGGCGGACCGGCAGGCGGAGGAGCGGCCGGTCGCGGAGCGCTATGAAACGCTGGCCTCGATGCTGGCTTCCGGCAATCCCAAGGTGTCCGGCGGGGCGCTGAAGACGCTTCAGGAGAGGCTGAAGGAAGAGTATTACCAGGTGCCTGACGGGTCCGTGGAGCCGCTGCTGCGCGCCTTGCGAGGCGCAGACGACGAGGCTGCGGATTACGCGGCGCAGGCACTGCTTTCCGCGCGGCTTTCCGACAAGGCGGTGCGGGAATCCCTGATGGACGCACTGGACGGCGACGAGAAGGTGCGGGGCCGGGTCCAGAAGGCGCTGCGAGTCACGGCCGAAAAGGTCCCGGACGATATGGCCGCGAAGCTGCAGGCCATGTCCGGGGCCAAAGGGGCGGACCGTAAGGACGCCTGTCGCGCGCTTGCGCGCCAGCGCCCCTCGGAAGAGGCGCTGGCCTGCCTGATGGATATCTACCGCCGCGACCCGGACCTGCAGTCGCGCAGGGAAGCCGCCTACGCCGTAGCGATGATGAACTACCCGCTGGAAAAGAAATGGGACAGCCTGTCGGAATTCGTGGCCGACCCCGACGACGGCGTCAGCCTGCTGCCCGCCGCCATGCTGTACAACCTGAAAGAAAAGGCGCTGCCCGCCCTGGACGGCATTGTAAAAGGCCTGGGCGCCGGCTCGGCCGATAAGGACGCGTCGCTGGTGGAAACCCTGGGCTATTTCGGCCCGGCCGCCGCGCCCGCCGTGCCGAAGCTCATAAAGATAATTTCAGACCAGAAATCTTCCGGCGAGCTGAAATTGCTGGCCTGCGGGACGCTCGGCGCCATCGGGCCGGCCGCGGCCCAGGCCCTGCCCGCCCTGGACGCCGCCGCCGCGGATAAAAAGCGGCCCTGCGCCGCCGCCGCGCTGGAAGCGGCCCTCAAAATAAGGGCCGGCGGGCATTAATGCACGGGCCTCCCCGGCCTTGTTTTTTTTCTGAAAGTATTTGATAGAATATCGGTAGTCGGTCCCGCACCTTTGATCCACGCATCTTGACCCGCAGGGGGATTTAACGGCTTACCGCCGTTATTCGGTAATTATGCAGCAGAGGGGGACGCTATGGGGGAGATAGTACTGAGCAAAGAGAATATTTTAGCCCGGAAGATAATCGGGTTCTACGCGGACAAGAATATAGATTGTTCGGTAGTGGCCGAAAAGCCGGGCTTCCTTGTCATACTGCGGTCCATGGACAGGACCCATAAGTTCAGGTGCAGGGCCAGGCTGCCCGTCAAGAAAAGCACCTGGGACGCGCTGTACAACCTGCTGAACCTGGAATTCGAGAAGTTCCAGGAACAGCCGGTCCCGGCCGCGCGCTGAACTCCGGCCTTAAGTAAATAACCGATGAGATACGGCTCCCGCTCCGCGGGAGCGGAGGGGGCGCCGCGCGCTTTCAGAAGCCGCGGTATTTCCTGACGCTTATTATGCGGGAGTAGTAGTAGGGGTTGGCGACCGAATCGATGTGTATCCCGTTCGAGACCGAGGCGTGGACGAAATAACCTTTCCCGACATAGATCCCGATATGGTCCACGTGCGAAGAGCCGGGTTTCTTCATCGAAAAAAAGATCAGGTCCCCGGGCAGCACGCCTGAAGGCTTCAGGTAGAAGCTGGCGGAGTACTGGTCCCTGGCCACGCGGGGCAGGTTTAGGCCGGCCTTGCTGTAGACCAGCTGGACGAAGCCGGAGCAGTCCAGCCCGGTCTTGGGATGGGTGCCGCCCCAAAGATAGGGGATGGCCAGGTATTTCATTGTTTCCCGGACCACCTGGTTCCTGGCCTCGGCGATG
>CAZJUL010000157.1:3440-6970 GCA_964549095.1 uncultured Elusimicrobiaceae bacterium | reverse complement strand
CACATCAGGGCTCCGCCGTTAGCGCTGAGCTTCGCTACGAAGACTTGTCTTCCTCCGCCGGTGCCGGTAAGCGCCGTCGCCGGATCGGTCGCCGTGGCGGCGGGAAAGCCCGCCAGCCCGCCGCTCATAGGCGAGATAGACCAGCCGGTCACATAGACCTGACCGAGCGCGTCGATCGCGAGCCCGTTGATAGCGTCGTCGTTGTCGCCGCCCAGGAAGGTAGAATAGGCTATCTGGGGGTCGATAACCAGTTCCTTGCTCTTATTATAATTCCCTATCTCGAAGCGGGCGTTATTGTTTGACGCCAGCACAAAGCGGCCTTTCACGGAAACCCGTTTGGAACCCGACATCTGGTAAAGCTTGGGGGCCTGGTAGGTCAACTCTCCGCCGTCCACGCCCAGGACCAGGTTGCCCTTGGAGTCCAGCCGGAGGTCCTTATTGCCTTCAAACCCTATCAGGATGCTGTCGGGGTTGGCGCCCGGCGCCACTATAAAATCGTATTCCACGCTGCCGTTGTCGAAGCGGTAGACCATGTCGATGCCGGGATAGACCTGGCCGAACTTGACCTTGGCGTACTGTTCCGCGCCTACCTGCCATTTCGAGCTGTCATTGCCCAGGAAATAGCTGGTGCGGCCGGGCAGGATCTCCAGGCCCCGGACTTCGGGGTTGGCGTTCGCGCCCTTCAGCTTCATGCGCACTACCAGGGAGTTTTTGTTCTTGTCGGCTTCGGCCCTGGGCAGGACCGTGACGGCTTCGGTGGCGGTCAGATAGAGTTTATACCCTGCCGCGCGGGTGAAGAACTTGACCGCGGGATCGGTCTGGCCGCGGTTGGCCTCGAAATACATCGGGATCTTTAAATTACCGTAGCCGGGCTGCGTCTGCGCCGCCCCTTCCTTATCATTAAGGGCTGAAGGCGCCGCCGCCGGGTTCGCGCAGGCCGGGCCTGAGAGGCCGGCAAGCAAAAACAGCGCCGCGAACGATCCGCTCATCCGAAGAATACTTTGAATCAATCTCATTTTATGTCCCTCCACAGAACCGTCATAAGTCAAGTATAGCCCATCCCCGTTCCGGTGTATATTCGGAGTTCTGCCCGCACCGCTAGGTAGTAATACGGACTCAGGATAATTGCGCGAACCGCCCGCGTACCCGCTTTCTCCGACGGAGAAAGCTTCTTCAGTTCCGCCTGATGAGCGCCGATTCATGATCTCCCCCCGAACTTCAGGGTCAGGCTCAGGCGATGCGAGGTCCCCAGGTCCCCCGCGGGCGTCATGGAATAGTCGATCGCAATGGCGCGGGTGAATACATAGCCCAGGCCCAGGGTCAGGCCGTTCAGGCCGCTCAGCTGCGGATCGGGATAGCTGGCCTGGTAGCCGGCGCGCAGGGCCAGGATGTTGACTTCGTCCTCTACGCCGCCGATCAGGTATTCGGTTCCCAGCTGGAGGCGGTTCACCGCTTTGTCCTGCAGCTCGCCCGAGGCCGCCAGGAGCAGGCGCCGGTTAATGGTCCAGGCCGCGCCAGCGCGCCAGCCCGAAGCCAGCCGGCTTCCGCCGATCCTGTCGCCCAGGTTGATATTGGAATAGGTCACGCCCAGGTCCAGGGCGGGGAGCACGGTCCATACCACTCCCGCGTCCGCGGCGTAGGCGCTATAGATCTTATGGGCGAAGTGCGACTGGTTGCCCTTCAGGACCAGGCCCCCGGAAAGACCGGGCAGCAATTCCAGACCCCAGCCCAGGCTGCCGGAAAAATCCCCGGCGCGGTAGCTCCCGGCAGGAAGCCCGATGTCATCCGTGCCCTCGAAACTGCCGTGGTTCACGTAGCCGAAGGAGGCGGCGAGGCCGCCAAAAGCCCCCCCTTTCCCCTCCTCTTTGACCCCGCCCAGGGGCAGCCCTATTATCGCTATCTCCTGGATGGTGTCGCCCAGGCCTGAATTGTGGTGAAGGCCGATCTCCGTGCGGCTTATCCGGCTCAAGCCGGCCGGGTTCCAGAGCAGGGACGCCGATCCCTGCGGCACAGCTACCACGGCCGACCCCATGGCCATGGCCCTGGCCGTCCCGCCCGCCTGCTGCATGGGCAGGGCCCTCGCGCCCGCGTCGTAATATGTTTCCAGGGCCGAGGCCCGGCCGCAGAGCAGTGCGGCGCAGAGAACCCCTGTCCAGATAAATGATATTTTCATGTAAATCCTCCGGCTTAATGCTGTACCACGAACTTCTTCACGCACGATGGAACGGAAGCTCTGCCGCTATAGTTCCTTTCCAGGCGGTAAAGATAGACGCCCGGCGCCAGCCGGGCCGTATTTAGCGACGAGCGCTGCTGGGGGCCGGCCGGCTTGGCGTCCTCCACCCTGGCCACCAGGTCCCCGACCACATTGTAGACCCGGATCTTCGCAATGCCGGCGAAAGCCATGGTATAGGCGAAAGTCCCCGTGGCGCCTGTAGCCGGCGAAGGGAAAAAAACCTCGTCCCCGCAGGCCGTGCCCGCCCGGACCGCGCCGATCCTGGCGACAAAGGCGTCGTACAGTCCTCCCCCGTTCGCCGGCTGGAACGAGCCGGCCACTATCGGGAAAGTCGCGGCCGAGGAATTCGTATAGCCGGTCACATAAATATTCTTCGCGCTGTCCAGGGCCAGCCCCTGCCCGTGGGTCGCCGTGGTCCCCCCCAGATAGGTGGAAAAACCGAAGGTTCCGCCCGTCGGGCCGATCTGCGTCACGAACGCTTCCGGACTACCCTGGAGCACGGCGCCATTGGAGATCGGCGTCACCCTTGGGAAATCTCCGGCATAGGTGGTCCCGGTCACATAGGCGTTGTCCGAACTGTCCAGCGCTATCGCCGCGGCCCTGCTGTCGCCCGAGCCGCCCAGGTAGGTGGCGTACACGCCGTCCGTTGACCCGGTGAGCGCCGTACGGAGCTTGAATACGAAGGCGTCCGGGTTGCCTATCAGGGTCGTCTGTCCGACCGTTACAAAGCTGGCTCCGGGGAAGTCGGCGGAATTAGTCCAGCCCGTTATGTAAACGTTGGGCGGGCTGGAGCCGTCCACCGCTATGCCGGTGCCTTCCTCCACGCCGCTGCCGCCTACATAGGTCTTATAGAGATATGTGGCTCCTGTCGGATCCAATTTCGCTATGAAAGCATCCAGGGAGCCGGTAATGGTCTTCTTGAAACAAAAAGGCCAGTCCGAGGCCGTAAAGAATTCATTCCCGGTCTGGCCGGTAACGTACGCGTTGCGGCCGCTGTCTACGGCGATGGCGTTCCCGTGTGCCACGCCGGAGCCGCCTAAGTAGGTGGCGTACACCTGGGCGCCCGCCGCGCTGAATTTCGCCACGAACGCCTGGGACGCGCCGCCGCCGGCGACAGGCTGGGCCACGCCCAGCGCCGTATACACCACATTGCCTTCGGGCTTATAAGGAAAGCTATTGGCGGAGATGGAGGTGGTCCGTCCCGTCACATAAACGGCGTCCAGCGTGTCCACGGCTATCCCGTTGGCGGTATCGTCGGCGTCTCCGCCGAAAATGTCCGCGTAATACAGGGCGGAGC
>CAZJUL010000157.1:0-3430 GCA_964549095.1 uncultured Elusimicrobiaceae bacterium | reverse complement strand
GGTGTGGATGCCCGCCGCGAAAGCGTCGAACCCGGTGCCGGCGGTTCCGAACGAAGCGGTCTTCGGGAAACTCCCGCTGTCGGTGGTATCGCCCGCGATATATACTCTCCCGTTCGCGGGATTAACGGCGATAGCGCGCCCGACGTCATCGCCGGCGCCGCCTAAATAGGCCGACCACAGCACCGCCGTTCCCGCCGGGTTGACCTTGGTCACGAATATATCCAGCTCGTTGCCGCCGGCGGCTTTGGCCGCCTGGATGGGGCCGCCGACGGCCGCGGGGAAATCCACGGAAGTCGTAGTGCCGGTCAGGTAAGCGTTTCCCGCGTTGTCCACGGCGATCGCATTAGCTTTGTCGCTGAGAGCCCCGCCCAGGAAACTCGAATAGACCAGCGTGGGATCGATGATCAGTTCCCTGCTTTTTATATAGTCGCCTATCTCGAAGCGGGCGTTCTTGTTTCCCGCCATCGCGAAGCGTCCTGTCACGGGAACGCGCTTGGAGTCCAGTACCTGGTACAGCTTGGGGGCCTTATAGATCAGCTCGCCGCCGTCCACGCTGAGGACCAAGTTGCCCTTGGCGTCAAGCCGGATGCCCTTATTGCCTTCAAAACCTATCAGGATGCGCCCGGGGTTGGCTCCCGGCGCCACTACGAAATCGTATTCCACGTCGCCCTTGTCGAAGCGGTACACCATATCGATGCCGGGATAGACCTGGCTGAACTTCACCTTGGCGTACTGCTCCACGCCGGACCGCCATTTCGAACTGTCGCTGCCCAGGAAATAGCTGGTGCGCCCGGTCAGGGCGTCCAGGCCCTGTACCCGGGGATCTGCGTTGGCGCCCTTCAGCTTCATGCGCACTACAAGGGTGCCGTCGGCCGTACCGGAGCCGGCCCGGGGCAGTACCGTGACGGCCCCGGTAGCGGTCAAAAACAATTTATAGCCCGCGGCGCGGGCAAAGAACTTGACCGAAGGATCGGTCTGGCCGCGGTTGGCCTCGAAATACATCGGGACCTTGAAATTCCCGGCGTCCGGCCGGCTGCGCGCGCCCTGCGCGGTTTTCTTTTCGGCGGCCGGCTGGACGGGTGCGCTTTCCTTAATAATGTACGCCGTCAGCGGGCCCGCCTCAGCGAAAACAGGACCCGAAGGCCCGGCTGTCAGCGCCGCCGCTAAAATCAACCGGCATATCCGAAGAATTAATGAAGTCGCTCTCATTTTATGTTCCTCCCAAAGCTGATTGACCCGGACCTCTTTACAGACCGCTCGTACCGACATTGCTGATCGAACGCCCTATCTCGACCCAGAGCTTAACCGGGGTAGTCGTCGGAGTGAGCGTCGTGCAGAGTAAAGTAATAGTCGAGCCCCTGGAGGCGGAGTCCGCGCTGGGAGCCCAGGTAACTGAATCCCCCTTCAGCACCAGCGTGTCGGCGGCAGCGACGCCGATCGTGGCGTCATGGAAGGTTAAAGTCCCGGTTCCGTGCTCCGCCATGACGAAAGTGACCATTTGGCCTTGTCCCACGGCCCCTGAATTACAGCCGGAGATGCTCGCGATCTGATTTACGCCGGCTGATTGATTCAGCATGACTATCCCGGAGCCGTCAACCGCAAAAGTCCCTATATCGCCGGTAAGCAGCACCGCCTGCGACGCATTAACAAAACCCTTCGCGGCGACGGTAGCGGTGAAAGTATTGAACCCGGTGAAGGTCTGGGTTGCCGCCTTGAAGACGTCGCCGTTCCCGGCGTCGTTGCCGTTCAACTTCTGGATCGCCGTAAGGATCGAATCGGCGGCGGTCACGGTTCCCGCGCCGCTGACATACCCGGTGAGTAGTTTCCCCGTGACGGCGGCGTCGGTGAAAGAGGCGGCCGGCAAAGCGTTGGCCGCAAGGACTCCCTGCGCGGCGGTGGCATAGTCGCCGCTGGCTGTGAACGCCGCCGTTCCCAGGGCACCTGTGACAGTATTTAAGTTTCCAATTGTCGCGGTCAGGTCTGTCAGGCTGGTGGCTGTTGCCGCGTTACCTGTAGTATTCTGGTTCAGGATCGGGAAATCCCCGGCGACGGCGATGCTCGGCACGCCCGTGCCTGTGGTGTTTTTCAGGATACCGGTCCCAAGGCCGGCCAGCAAGGTCCCGTTTATCTTTACCACGGTAAGGGCCGTGGCGCCAGTGGCGTCGCCAGTGTGCGCGGCGTTCGTCACAAGCCCGCTGTATAAGGAATTAGCGGCATTGTCGCCCGTATTGGTACCGGACAGGTTCGCGACCGCACCGTTAAACAGCATGGCGTTAGTGATGGCGCCAGCGCCGATAGAGGTCGCGTTGCCGACGCTCGTCACTACGCCGGTAAGATCGGCGTTCGTAGTTACGGTGGCCGCGTTGCCCGAGGTGTCCTGGTTCAGGATCGGGAAATCCCCGGCGACGGCGATGCTCGGCACGCCCGTGCCGGTGGTGTTTTTCAGGATCCCGGTCCCAAGGCCGGCGAGCGAGGTCCCGTTTATCTTTACCACGGTAAGGGCCGTGGCGCCCGTGGCGTCGCCCGTGTGCGCGGCGTTAGTTATAAGCGCGCTATAGAGAGAATTAGCGGCATTGTCGCCGGTATTGGTCCCGGACAGGTTCGTTGCTGAAACAGCCCCGGTGAACGCCGCGCCTGTAAGGTCCGCCTTAAGGTCCAGCGCCGTCTGCTGCGCCGTGGACACCGGCTTGGCCGCGTCGGAGGTATTGGTGACATTCCCAAGGCCCACCTGCCCCGCGGTCATATTTGTCAGCGCCGACCCGTTCCCGTTAACGGCCAGTTTCCCGTTGAATACGGCCCAGTCGACGGAGGTCAGATAACCGTCCGCCGATGAGGTTGCCGCCCCCAGTTTGGTCTTTATCGTCGCGGCAGTCTCGTCGCCGGTGTTGCCGCCCGACAGGTTCGAGGCGGTGATGGCGCCGGTGAAAGCCGCGCCGGTGAGGTCCGCCTTCAGGTCCAGCGCCGTCTGCTGCGCCGTGGACACCGGCTTGGCCGCGTCGGAGGTGTTGTTGACGTTGCCAAGGCCCACCTGCGCCTTTGTAAGATTGGTAAGGTTGGAGCCGTTGCCGTCAACGGCCAGCTTGCCGTTGAACACGGCCCAGTCGACGGCCGTCAGATAACCGTCAGCCAGCGAAGTGGCCGCCCCGAGCTTGGACTTTACCGAAGCGGCGGTCTCGTCGCCGGTGTTGTCGCCCGAAAGATTCGTGGCCGAGATGGCGCCGGTGAACGCCGCGCCGGTAAGGTCCGCCTTCAGGTCCAGCGCCGTCTGCTGCGCCGTGGACACCGGTTTGGCGGCGTCGGAGGTGTTGGTGACATTGCCGAGTCCCACCTGCGCTTTTGTGAGGCCGGTGAGGCCGGAACCGTTCCCGGAGGGCGCCAGCTTGGCGTTGAACGCGGTCCAGTCTATGGAGGTCAGGTAACCGTCAGCCAG
>CAZJUL010000156.1:0-6997 GCA_964549095.1 uncultured Elusimicrobiaceae bacterium | reverse complement strand
AACAGAGCGGCGCGAACAGCCAGCCGAAGCGGGAATAGAAAGTCCCGGGCTCGGACAGGTGGGCGGTACCGGCCAGCACGCCGGTCCTGCCCATCTCCAGCGAGGCCTTTATCCGGCCCAGCGGGTCTATGATCTGCGACCACCCGGAGGACGCGGCCCGGACCAGCCACAGCCCGGATTCCACGGCCCTCATCGGCGGGATGGCGGAATGCTGGAGGTGCTGCCACCGGCCCCACTCCTCGGGGTCCAGGTTGTTCACGGCCAGCAGTTCCGCGCCCTGGGAGGCCATCATGCGGGTGCCGTCCTCGAAGTCGAGGTCGTAGCAGATCTGCACGCCCAGCTTGCCGGCGGGGGTCTTTATCGGCTCGGGGGCCGGGTTCGGTATGAGGTTCTTGGGATTCGGCCTGATGCGCTTTTCCACGTACGGGATGGGGTGCATCTTCTCGTAGCGGCCGTAAGACTTCCCGTCGAAAGAAATGAGCCAGGCAAAATTCTTGGCCCGGTTCTTTAATTTCTCGTCGGAGTAAACGGCCCCGCCGATCATCGCCGTGGCTTTGGACGCCTTGAGCTTCTTGACCAGTATGTCCAGGTATTTCCCGTCCTGGCCGGGCTGTATGGGATAGGAATATTCCGGCCAGATGAGCAGGTCGGCGTCTTTGGCCTCTTTGCTGAGGCTGAACGAAACGAGCGTGTCCAGGTGGTAGGTCTCGTCCTGCACCAGCGCCACGGAAATTTTGCGCCCGGCTTCCGCGGGGAACGACCGTACGCGGGCCGCGCCCCAGAGCGCCAGGCCGGCCAGCAGCAGGGCCGCGATAACGGCCGGGGCCGCGCGCCGCTCCCTCAGAGACAGGGCGAAGGCGGCGTTCACGGAGGCTATCAGGGCCGAGATCCCGTACACGCCGACCAGGCTGGCGGCCTGCAGCAGGGCGTTGGCCGGCGTCTGGCTGTAGCCCAGCGCCAGCCAGCCGCACTCCAGCCACCAGACTTCGCAGCGGAAATATTCTATGCCGGCCCACAGCAGCCCGGAAGCGGCGACGAACACCAGGCCCCGGAGCCGGGCGCTGCCGCTGAGCAGCGGGTCGTGCAGGACCTTCCAGAGCAGGGCCGCGTGCAGCGCCAGCCACAGCGCGAAGATGCACCAGAAGGCGAAAGCGAGCGGGCCGAATATCTGCCGCATCCAGCCGATAGAAACGCAGTAGAAGACCAGGCCGGCAAAGCCGCCCATATTGGCCGCGCTCTTGGCGTCCGGGCAGTCCATAGCGGCCACCAGCATCGGGGCAAGGGCCACCCAGGCAAAGGGCCAGAAAGCGAACGGCGGGAAAGAGAATATGAGCAGCCCGCCGGACGCCGCCGCAAGCAGCCACCTGACCTTGGGGTTTATCTGGTTCATAGATTATTGTTTTTTCTTCGGGTCGGCGGCCGGGCCGGGGGCCGGGGCGGCCGGCGCGGCTTTGCCGCTTTTTGCCGCCGCCTTTTTTTTAGTTTTCGCCTTCAGCAGCAGCAGCTTTTTTTTGATATCGTTCTTCACTTCCTTGCTCTTGGACATCTTCAGGGCCTTTTCGTAATTTTCCACGGCGGAGGGGATGTCCCCTTCCTTTTCGTAGCAGTAAGCTGCGCCGCGGTAGGCGTTCACCGTGGTTTTATCGGCCA
Source organism: uncultured Elusimicrobiaceae bacterium (assembly GCA_964549095.1). Lineage (GTDB taxonomy): Bacteria > Elusimicrobiota > Elusimicrobia > Elusimicrobiales > UBA9959 > JAHJSU01. The sequence continues at coordinate 5,347 of CAZJUL010000156.1, read as the reverse complement.
GCTCCAGTTTCTCCGCCTGGTAGGTGGAGGTAAGGTAGAAGCCCTTCGCCCCGTCGATGTCCTTATCCTTCAAAGCCAGCCAGCCCAGCCGCTCATAGACGTAAACCTTGCGGCTGTCGTCCCCTAAAAGCGGTATGAGGGCCTTGTTATATTCCTCCGCCGCGCTTTTGTAATCGCTCTCGGCGACAAATTCTTTCGCGCGGGCGACGCAGTCCTCGTAATCGGGAAGCTGCCGGTCCCGGCCGCCCTGTTCGCCCTCCGGTCCGCCCTCTTCCGGCGGGCCGTCGCCTTCGCCTTCCCCGCCGCGCCCGCCTCTTCCGCCGCCGCGGCCTTCACCGCGGCCACCGCCACGGCCTTCGCGACCTTCTTCGCCTCCCGGCCCGCCTTCTTCACCCTGGCCGCCCTCGCCCATCTCGGGAGGGCCCCGCCGCTCGCCGTCCTCTCCGGATTCGTCCGTCTGCTCCGGGCGCTCTCCGCGTTCGCCCTGTTCCCCGTCCGGCGGCTCGCCGCGCCCGCCCCGGCCGCCGCCTCCTCCTCCCCCGCCGCCACCGCCGCCGCCCCGCGCATACAGGAGGACGGAGCCCCCCAGCAGGCAGACGGACGCCAGCAGAGTGAGAAGCAGTTTTTTATTGCTCATAAATTGCCGGGCACGAGTTACATTTTTATTCTACAAGATTTCACCGGAACCGGAAAATCACTTTTTCCGCGCGGTGCCTTCCAGCCGCACGGTCATACGGCAGGCGGCGCAGTCGAAATCCAGCCGGAAAAGCCGGCCCTCGCCGTCTTCCAGGAACAGCGGGCCCGGCGCTTCGCCGGCGCCGGATTTAGGGCAGAGGCCCAGCCGGTGTCCCAGGCAGAATTTAAGCGTCATCAGCGTCCGCCCGGCCATTCTCAGGCCCGATTCGGCCGCCGGTTCGGCTTTCTCCACCCCGTGCCGCTTGTAAAATTCGAGCGCTTTCGAGTTCAGTATATTAGCGGTAAAATCCAGCGTTTTCTCCGGGTAAGGGGCGCTGTTCTTCTCCAGCTTTTTCTCTTCCCTCTTATAGCCCGAGGCCAGCGCAGACTCCAGTTTCTCCAGGGCCTTGCGGCGCAGTTCGTTAAGGACGCTGACCGGTATGAAATAAGGCGCGGAGAGTTTCACTTCCAGGCCAAGCAGGTAGAACCCCGCCTCGCCCAGCTTGGAGAGCTGCTTCTTGATGGTTTCCAGGGCCTGTTCGGGCTTTACCGCCTTGGTTTTGCCCGGCCGGCAGGAAGCTTCGGCGGTTATGCCGCCCTCGGCGGAGGCCTTCAGCGCGAAGCCCTCTTCCGTATCCGTGAACTCGAACCTGACGCCCAGTTTGCGCTCCGGGGCGGCGCGCTCCAGCGCGCGCTGGAATTCTATATCGTAATTCCTGTAGATAGCCGTCCCTTCCACTATGCCCCGCGCGCTGTCCGCGGACACGCGGCCCGCCGGGGACACCGTCACCAGGGAGCCGGTCAAAACACCGCGCGAATCGAAAAAAGCAATGCCGTCGCCGTTATTCAGGCGGCCGCTCCCGGACAGGATGAACGTCTTGTTGTTGGTCTTGACGGCGCTGCCGACGCGCTCGCCCAGGAACTTGGGCGTGTCCGGCGAAGCCATATCCTGCACGCGGCCGTTGAAGAAATATTCGGTATAACCCCTGTTGAAGGTCTTACCCAGGTCGGGCGTGAACGGAACGGAAGACCGGCCGGCCGAGCTCCGCGCCAGGCCTTTGGCGCGGAGCAGCGCGTCCAGTTCCTTCCTGTAAAAAGACACCACGTTCCGCACGTAGTAGCGGTCCTTCAGGCGGCCCTCGATCTTGAGGGAGGTCACGCCCGCGTCCAGCAGCGCGCCCAGCCGCTTGGAAAGGTTCAGGTCCTTGAGCGAAAGCAGGTGCTTGTCCTGTATGACCACGCTGCCGGCCGCGTCTTTCAGGGTGTACAGCTTGCGGCAGGGCTGGGCGCAGACGCCGCGGTTCCCGCTGCGGCCGCCCATCGCGTGGCTCATATAGCAGCGGCCGGAATAGGACGCGCACAGGGAGCCGTGCACGAAGCATTCCAGCTCCACCGCCGTCGCGGCCCTTATCTTTTTAATTTCCCCTATCGAAAGTTCGCGGGCCAGTATGACGCGCTTGAAGCCGGCCTTCTCCAGGAAAAGGACTTTCTCCGCGGTGTCGTTCTGCGTCTGCGTGCTGGCGATGAGCGGGACGGGGGGCAGGTCCAGCTCCAGCAGGCCCATGTCCTGTATGATGACGGCGTCGGCGCCGGCTTCCCAGAGCTGGTAGATGAGCTTTTGCGCGCGGCGCAGCTCGGCGTCCGTCAGGATGGTGTTCACGGCGGCGTAGACCTTCGCGCGGTATTTATGGGCGCAGGCGGCCAGCTTGGCTATGTCCGGGACGGGGTTGGCCGCGTCGCGGCGGGCGCCGAATTCTTCAGCGCCTATGTAAACGGCGTCGGCGCCGCAGTTAAGGGCTTCTTTGCCGGTCTCCAGGTCCTTCGCCGGCGCCAGCAGTTCTATTGTTTTCACGGTATTATGCTAGATCGACCGCGCCGAGGAAACGTCCCCTGCCCGGGACTGGGCGTAGTCGGAATCTATCTTGTAGTATTCGTAGGTCAGCTTGGCCACTTTCGAGATGAAGCTCTTGGCGCTGGTATAGTCCGGCACGTCGCCGGTCAGCACTGCGATTATATAATCACCGCGCGGCGAGAACACTATGCCCACGTCGTGGCAGGATTTCCGCAGCAGGCCGGTCTTATGGCCTATCTCCCAGCCGATGGGCAGGCCCTTCCGCAGGCGGGTGCGGCCCTTGTTCTGCTTCAGGAACTCCAGCATCGCCTCGCTGGAAGCCCTGTCCACCAGGTCGCCCCGGTAGATGCGCTCCAGCAGCACGGACATCTCGCGGGCCGTTGTATAGTTCTCCCTGGCCACTCGGCCCGAGGTCAGGCTGAGGCCCTCGGGGTAAATGCGGGTGTAGACCAGCCCGAGCTTCTCGAAGGTGAGCTGGTAATAATTTATGCCGGCGTAATCTATCAGCATCTTGGTGGCGGTGTTGTCGCTCTCGGTGATCATCTTGTAGATGATCTCCATCACGCTCAGGCTGGTGCCCTCCCGGACCCACTTGAGGGAGCCGGAGCCGCCGGCCCTGTCCCGGCGGGTCAGCTTTATCTGCGTGTCCAGCGAAAGTGCGCCGGTCTTTATCTTGTCGAAGACGGCGGCCATTATGGGCAGCTTTATCAGGCTGGCCGACGGGAAAAGCCGGTCCGCGTTGTATTCCCAGGTCCTGCCGCTGTTCAGGTCGCGCAGGTAGATACCCACGTGGCCGCGGTAATTGTAGGCGGTGTTCTCGAGGCTGGTGACCATGGTCTGCCATTCCTCGTCGTTCACCGGGTTCTCGACTATCTGCCTGCGGTAGGATTCGCGCTCGGGCGTCAGCGACAGGTCCATCAGGCGGGCGCCGCCGTAATACAGGAACAGGCCGAGCGCGGGGATCAGCAGGGCGAGGAAGAGCTTGCCGGCGGAAGTCGCCGTGCGCGCGCCGCGGGGCGCGCGCAGCCCCCCGCCCGGGGGGCGCGAATGGTCGGGGTAATGACCGTGATGGTTCACCGGGTTCTGCATTGCGCGGAGAGAACTTGGCGGCGGTTTATACCACGTCCAGCACCAGGTCGTCGCCGGTGCCCGGATAATCCACCTTGACGGTGTTGCCGGCCTGCATCTTCTTGGAGAGCAGGACCTCGGACAGCGGGTCCTCAAGCATGCGCTGGATGGTGCGCAGGATGGGCCGCGCGCCGTAGTTCGGATCGAAGCCCTTCGTGATGAGCTGCTTCTTGGCCGCCTTGGTGATGGAGAATTTGACGCCCTTGTCCTTGAGCTTCTTTTCCACCTTGACGAGGTTTATATCGAGGATCTTTTCCATGTCGGCCTCGGTCAGCGGGCGGAACACGATGACTTCGTCTATGCGGTTTATGAATTCGGGGTTGAACACGCGCTTCACTTCGTCCATCACGGTGTCCTTCATCTCGCGGTAGTCGCGCTCGCGGTCTTCCTGCGGTATGAAACCGAGCGACTTGCCCTTCGAGATCAGCCGGGCGCCGACGTTGGAGGTCATGATGAGGATGGTGTTCTTGAAGCTGACCTTGTGGCCCAGGCTGTCGGTCAGCAGGCCTTCGTCCATTATCTGGAGCAGGATGTTGAACACGTCCGGGTGCGCCTTTTCCACTTCGTCCAGGACGACCACGGAATACGGCTTGCGCCTGACTATCTCGGTCAGCTTGCCGCCTTCCTCGTAGCCCACGTAGCCGGGGGGCGCGCCGATGAGCCGCGACACGGAGAATTTCTCCATGTACTCGGACATGTCGATGCGGACCATGGCCTCTTCGTTGCCGAACAGGAAGTCCGCCAGCACGCGGGCCAGCTCGGTCTTGCCGACGCCGGTGGGGCCGAGGAAGATGAAATTACCGATGGGCCGCTTGGGGTCCTTCATGCCGGTGCGGCTGCGCTTGATGGCCTGCGCCACTATCCGGACGGCCTCGTCCTGACCGATCAGCCGGTGATGGATCTCTTCTTCCATGTGGGTGAGCTTGTCGGCCTCGGTCTCGGTCATCCTGGTGACGGGGATGCCGGTCCACTTGGAGGCTATACCGGCTATATCTTCTTCTGTAACTTCCGGGACCACCTTGTCGCGGCCTTCGCGCCATTTCTTCTTGCCGTCTTCCAGCGCTTTCTTAAGTTCCTTTTCCTTGTCGCGCAGCTTGGCGGCCTTTTCATATTCCTGGCCGTAGATGGCCGCGTTCTTTTCCTTGGAAACTTCCTCTATGCCGGCTTCCTTCTCCTTGAACTCGGGAGGCGCGACGGAGAGCTTCAGCCGCGCGCGCGAGCCTGCCTCGTCCAGCAGGTCGATGGCCTTGTCCGGCAGGGCGCGGTCGGTGATGTACTTGTCGGAGAGCTGGGCGGCCGCGAAGATGGCCGGGTCGGTGTACTTGCACTTGTGGTGCGCCTCGTATTTTTCCTGCAGGCCCTTCAATATCTCAATGGCCTCTTCCACGCTGGGCGGGTCCACCACTATGGGCTGGAAGCGGCGCTCCAGGGCCGGGTCGTGCTCTATGTGCTTGCGGTACTCGTCGAAAGTGGTGGCGCCTATGCACTGCAGCTCGCCGCGGGCCAGCGCGGGCTTGAGCATGTTGGAGGCGTCGATGGCGCCCTCGGCCGCGCCCGCGCCTATCACGGTGTGCAGCTCGTCGATGAACATGATGATGTTGTTCTTGGCCTTGCGGATCTCTTCGATGATGCCTTTCAGGCGCTGCTCGAATTCGCCGCGGTACTTGGTGCCGGCCACGATGGACGCCAGGT
>CAZJUL010000155.1:0-7065 GCA_964549095.1 uncultured Elusimicrobiaceae bacterium | reverse complement strand
AGTGGTTCGTGAAGATGAAGGACCTGGCCGCGCCGGCGATAAAAGCCGCCGAATCCGAAGAGGTCAGGTTCTACCCGGCCTCCTGGAAGAAGCCGTTCATCGAATGGCTGAACAAGATACAGGACTGGTGCATCTCCCGCCAGATCTGGTGGGGGCACCGCATACCGGTCTGGTACTGCAGCAAGTGCTCCGCGGCGGGGCTTAAATATTCGGCGGCGGGGCAGCTCACGCGCGTCTCCTTCAAGGGCGGGGCGAAGCCGCTGGTCTCCTTCGCCAGGCCGGAGAAATGCCCGGACTGCGGAGGCGCGGACCTGGTACAGGACCCCGACGTGCTGGACACCTGGTTCTCCTCGGCGCTGTGGCCCTTCTCGGTCTTCGGCTGGCCGAAAAAGACGGAAGAGCTGGCGTATTATTACCCGACCTCCGTGCTGGTCACCGGCTACGAGATACTTTACCTCTGGGTGGCGCGCATGGTGATGAGCGGCATTGAGCATATGGGCAAGCCGCCCTTCAGCTACGTCTACGTGCACGGCATCATCAGGGACAAGCACGGCAAGAAGATGTCCAAATCGCTGGGCAACGTCATAGACCCGCTGTCCATGATAGACAAGTACGGCACCGACGCGATGCGGTTCACCATCCTTTCCCAGGCCGCCGGCGGCAAGGACATACCGTTCTCGGAAGAGGCCATCATCGGCGGACGGAACTTCGTCAACAAGATCTACAACGTGTCGCGGTTCATAATGATGAACCTGCCCGAGGATCCGTCCATAAAGGCCCTGGACGAAAAGGGCATCGCCGGACTGCGCGCGTCCGGCGGGCTCACCCTCGCCGACGAATGGATACTGGGGCGCTACGCCGGCGCGCTGGCAGCCGCAAAGGCCGCCATGGCCGATTACGACATCCCGACCGCCGTCGACGCCCTTTACAGGTTCCTCTGGGACGATTTCTGCGACTGGTACCTGGAGCTGGCCAAGCCGCGCTTCGAGACCGAAGAGAAGGCGCGGACGCTGGGCATAATCCTGCACATCTTCGGCGGGACCCTGAAAGCGCTGCACCCGTTCATGCCCTACATCACGGAAGAGCTCTTCTCCACCCTCAAGGGCTGGCTGGGCGCGGACAAGCCCTTCCTGCTCCGAGAGGCCTACCCGGAGGCCGCCGCGGCCGCCGGTGGCGCGGCGGAAACCGATATGCGCAGGATAATGGGCGTCATCACCCAGCTGAGGACGCTGCGAGCGCAGTTCGAGATCCCCCCGGGCAAGAAGGTCCGCGCCCTTATCACTTCCGCCGACGGCGGGGCCCTGGAGCTGCTTAAAAAGCACGAGGGCTATATCCTGCGGCTGGGCAAGACCGAAGACATGGAGATCAAGGCGGGCCTGCCCAAGCCGCCGCGCTCCGTCTCGGCCCTGTCCGACGACTTCAACATCTACGTGCCGCTGGAAGGGACCGTGGACCTGGAGAAAGAGAAGGCGCGCATTGCCAAAGAGAAAGAAAAGCTGGGCGGCGAGCTGGCGATGTGCGACAGCAAGCTCGGCAACTCCGATTTCACGGGCCGGGCCGCCAAAACCGAAGTGGACCGCGTCTCCGCCCGCAGGGCGGAAGCGGCCGACAAGCTTAAAAGGCTCGAATCGATACTGAAGGACCTGTCATGAAAGGGTTCAACCTCTGGAACAAGATCCGCATCAGGCTGGACCGGCTTCACTGGTTCCTGAACGGCTTCATCATCACCTGCTTCATAGCCTCCTTCGTGGCCGCTTACTGGCATTCCCAGGACAGGCTCTCCGTCAGGCCGAAGGTCAAGATAACCAAGAAAGCCGTGTCCCGCGAAGCCGAAACGAAGAAATTGAGGGAAGCGAACACCAACACCCAGCTGCGCGGCGGGGCGACGAAGTATTACAAAATGGAAGAGGAGATGAACCTGCCCAAGATACCGGATCTCCCGGACGAGTATGATGGCAATTAAAACCGCCGCTGCCGTTAAAACGCGCGGGCCGGGCTTTTACGCCCTGGCGCTGCTGTGCGCCTGCGCGCCCTTTTTCCTGCTGGCGCCGGAAAGCGCGGCGCAGTTCGGGCATTCGGCCAAGGACCAGGTCTTCGACTACAACCCGGACGACGGCACGGACACGCCGCAGCTGGCCACCGCGGCCGTCACGGTGGAATACGACGCCGAGGTGGTAAGCGACAGGAAGGGCGGCGTCATAATGTACACCAAGGACCGCTGGAGGAACTGGGTGGTCAGGTCGGTATACATCCTCATAATCGACATCGCGCTGCTGGCCATAATCCTCTCCCTGCCGAAGAACGAGGAATTCTACATCATAGTGGCCTACGTGCTCTGCGGGGCCAGCACGGTGCTGAGCTTCTGGGTGTTCCTGTGCGCGGTGCTGCTGTTTATGCTGCGCGCCGCGGCCTGGACGTATATACTGCCGCTGTCCGGCGTGATGACCGTGATGACGGCCGTGCTGCTGCTCAAGATAAAATACTCCGACGTATCGCTGACCGAGCTGAAGGAATCATTCCAGAAGCTGAGCGCGAACTCCAACGAGGACAGGCGGCTGCTCTCCGTGGAGGGCGGGCCGGGCGACTGGCCGGAAAAGGATTTCATGCAGTAGAACAGGGTTTTAGAGTAAGGGAAAAGGCCCCGGCAGTTATGCCGGGGCTTTTTATTTCACTATGATCCGGCACGCTGTTTTCATTGCGGAAAGAAGTGTGTTTTTCCGGGCTTCAGGGAAAATCTTACGGTGTCGCCTTCATGGAAGTTTTTCCTCTCGCTGAGAATGGCGAACTCAAGCTGCCCGCAGGAAACATAAAGCACCGTGTCGCGGCCGAGCAGTTCTATGGTGTCCACCCGGCCCTTGAGCGGCCCCGCGTCCTCGAGCTCAACGTCGGAGGGGCGTATCCCGGCCCAGACCGGCCCGGAAGGGGCCTGAGCGGGCGCCGCGAAATCCGCCCCGCACAGGCTGAAGGTTCCATTTTTGTTTTCGGCTTCAAAAAGGTTTATCGGCGGGAACCCGATAAATTGCGCCACGAACTTGTTGGCCGGGCGCTCGTACAGGCCGATGGCGGTGTCCAGTTGCTGTACGATGCCGTCCTTCAGCACGGCCACCCTGTCGCCCAGCGTCATGGCTTCCACCTGGTCATGGGTGACATAGACCGTCGTTATACCGAGTTCGCGCTGCAGCTTTTTCAGCTCCACCCTGGTGGCTGTGCGCAGCTGCGCGTCCAGGTTGGAAAGCGGCTCGTCGAAAAGGAGCACTTCCGGCCTCCGGACGATGGCGCGGGCTATGGCCACGCGCTGTTTCTCCCCGCCGGACAGTTCGGCCGGCTTGGATCGCAGGTGTTTTGAGATCTTCAGTATTTCCGCGCTTTTCTCGACGCCTTTTTTTATCTCTTCCGGAGCGGCCCGCGCGATCCTCAGCGGAAAAGCTATATTCTCGAAAACCGTCAGGTGCGGGTAAAGGGCGTAGTTCTGGAAGACCATGGCCACGTTCCGCTCTTTAGGCTGCACGAATACCTTCCCGTCCGCCGACGACACGAGCTTGTCGCCGAAATACAATTCCCCGCCGGTCGGGCGCTCGAGGCCGGCGATAATGTTGAGCAGCGTGGACTTGCCGCAGCCGGACGGCCCCAGCAGCACGAAGAACTCGCGGTCTTCCACGGTGATATTTATATCCCTGAGGACCTCCGTCTTTTTCCGCAGGGTGGTGTATGTTTTTTGCAGCCCTTTTATGCGTATTTTCATGGTTCAGCCTTTTACGGCCCCCCTTGTGAGGCCCTGTACTATATGTTTCTGGAACGACAGCGTGAGCAGCAGTATCGGCAGCGTGGTAAGCGTGGAGGCGGCCATTATCTGCCCCCAGGGCGTTTCGCCGTGCAGCCCCTGGAAAAGCGCGATACCTACCGGGATAGTGCGGCTCTGGTGATCGGTCGTGAGCATCAGCGCGAAGATGAACTCGTTGAAAGCGAAGATGAACGCGAGCAGGGCCGTGGAAAAAACGCCCGGCAGCGAGACGGGCAGCAGCACCTTGAAAAGTATCTGCCATTTCGAGCAGCCGTCCATCACCGCCGCGCGGTCGAGTTCCTTCGGTATCTGCGCGAAGTAGCTCACCAGTATCCAGAGCGAGAGCGGCAATATCCAGGCGATATACGGCAGTACCAGGGCCGTGTAGGTGTTTATCAGGTCCAGTTCCATCATGGCCCGGAACAGGTAGCCGATAAGGCTTATCTGCGGGAACATGGACACCGCCAGCACGAAAAGCAGTATGGCCAGCTTGCCCTTCATCTCAAGGCGCGTTATGGCGTAGGCCGCCAGCGTTGCCAGCAGGACCGTTACCACGGCCGAGATAAACGAAACTATGATGCTGTTCTTCAGGTAATCCAGGAAATGGAGAGAGTTAACGCCCAGCACGTCCCTGTAATTGGCGAAGGTGAAATTCAGGCCCGCCGTGAGATAATCCGGCGAAGCGCTGAAGCTTGTGGCGAACATGTAGAGGAACGGCGTAAGCGAGAACACGGCCATTAAAACCACGGCGGCGGCCGTGAGAACGGAAGCAAGCTTCTCTTCGCTCATGACGCGGCCTCCGAGAAGCCGCTGAATTTTACGTACAGGCACGACATGGCAAAAGACACCAGGAACAGGGCCACGGACGCGGCGCTGCCGTAGCCGAAATCCCCGCCGAGGAAATACTTGTAGGCGTAAAGCGAGACCGAAGTGGTGGCCCCGCCAGGCCCGCCGTGCGTCAGCACGTAGATAACGTCGAAAATGCGCAGCGAATCTATGGTCCTGAACAGCAGCGCCACTACAAGCACCGGCTTTAACAGCGGCAGCGTTATCAGGAAAAAGACCTGGGCGAAATTGGCCCTGTCGATCCTGGCCTGCAGTTTCAGGTCTTTGGGCACGGCCTGCAGCCCCGCAAGCACGATTATCGCCACGAAAGGCGCCGTCTTCCAGACATCCGCCGCCACTACCGCGGCGAAAGCCCCGAAGTCCGTGCCCAGCCAGTTCACCGGCGCGGCCGAAAGCCCGGTTTTCGCCAGCAGGACATTGGCCAGACCATAGGAGTAATTATAGATCAGTTCCCAGATGCGCGCGGAAATGGCGGAGGGAATGGCCCAGGGTATGAGGACGGTTGCGCGCAGCAGGCCGCGCAGCGGCAGCTCCAGGTCCAGCACCACGGCGAAAACCGTGCCGATCACTAGTTCCAGCGGCACGGCCACGGCTATAAAAAGCAGGGTGAACCGCAGCGACTTCCAGAAGCCGGGGTCCGAGAACAGGTCGCGGTAGTTCTGCAGGAAAGAAAAGCGCCTTTCCATGAACGTCACGTCGACGTAGAAGCTGCTCCAGAAAGTGCCCGCTATCGGGATGAACACGAAAAGTACGACAAAAAGCGCCAGCGGGGCCACGAAAAGGTAAGGTTCCAGGCCGCTAAGGAACCGTCTGTTCACTTTACGCCCCCGTATCTCGCCGCCACGGCGTCTATCTCCTTCTGCGCGGCCTCAAGGGCCGCGGCAGGTTCCTCGCTGCCGGAGACAGCGGCGTTCAAATGGCGCTGCAGCGCTTCCGACACCTGCGTATAATAAGGAAGCCCGGGCCGGGGCGCCGCGTTATCGAATATCCTGCGCAACTGCGTGAAATGCGGATGGACTTTCAGGACATCGGGGTCGCTGTATACGTCCCTCCTGGCCGGGTTCCAGCCAAGTTTTATCGAGAGTTCTTTCTGCACTTTCTTTGACAGGACGTATTTTATGAAGAGCGCCGCGTTTTCGGGAACATCGGAATATTTCGACATGCCTATATGCCAGCCGCCCAGCGTGGAGACGCTGCCCGAACCGGCGAAACCGGGCAGCGGGCAGATGCCGGTCTTATCCCTGACCGGCGAGCCATCGGCCTGGTGCAGGCTCCAGGCGTAGGGCCAGTTGCGCTCGAACAGCGCGCTGCCTTTTTGGAAAAAGAGGCGGACTTCCTCTTCTTTCATTTCGGTATAGGTGTTGGGCGGGGAAATTTTATATTTATTGACCAGGTCGCGCATCAGCCCAAGGGCTTTTGCGTTTTCCGGGGTCGCCACCGCTATTCTTCCGCCCTCCGTTCTTATACCGCCCTGCGCCCCGGCGAATTCCAGGAAATCGCAGACGAGGCCCTCATACTGCGCGCCCTGCCAGGCAAAAGCGTAAAACCCCGGATCGCTCCCACGCATCCCGGCCTGCGCTTTGAGGGAAACGGCTATCAGTTCTTCCCACGTGGCCGGCGGCTTCGAAGCGCCGTATTTTTTCAGCAGGTCTTTCCTGTAATACAGCAGGCCCGCGTCCACGTATACCGGAAGGGCCACCAGCTTCCCATCGTGTCTGTCGGAACGGTCTATGATCTTCTTCCAGAAAGGGGCAGTATCCATAGGCCCGCTGCCTGCGGCGTCGAGGTCCCGGAGCCAGCCGGAGGCCGCGAACTGCGGTATCCAGGCTATGTCCATAAGGAATACGTCAGGATCGTTTTTTCCCGCCTTCAGCGGTATAAGTATTCCCTGCCGCCTCTGGTCGGAATCGGTGGGCTGGCGCAGTATCCGCACGTTTATACCGGTATCTTTCCGGAAATCGGCCGCGAGGGTTTCCCAGAAATCCAGCTCATTGGGCGCGCCTCCCACCGCGAACACCAGTTCCGCCGGTTTCGTGCCGCAGCCGGCCACGAAGATCAAAAAGACCAGCGTAATTTTGCTCAATGATCCCATAGATCCCCCTGTATTCGCATCGGACCGCATCAAGCGCAGGTCACAGATGTATAAAATCCTGTCTGCCGCTCTCCAGGTACAGGGCAAGCAGCAGGTAGTCCCGCAGGTGGCGGGTCAGCAGGAAATTCTCCCGCACATGCTCGCGGCCGTTCTCGCCCAGTTTTTTTGCGTAGGCGGGTTCATGCAGCAGGCGCTTCATCCAGTAGGCGGTGCCTTCTATGGTGCGGGTGAGGATCCCCGAGTATTTATGGGTTATTTGCAGGGGGATCCCCCCCACGGCCCCGGCGATCACCGGCTTGCCTTTCCATAACGCTTCCGAAACCGTCAGCCCGAACCCTTCTTTAAG
>CAZJUL010000154.1:0-7115 GCA_964549095.1 uncultured Elusimicrobiaceae bacterium | reverse complement strand
TCCTGGTCCAGCGGGAACACCGAGGCGCGCAGCGCGCGGGCGAGCCGTTTCGCCTGCGCGGCGAAATCCCCCCCGCCCCGGACGGCCAGGTCCAGGTCCTTCACGGGCCGCTTCAGGACGGCGTCCCGCACCGCGCCTCCCACGATATACGCTTCGCCGAATACTTTGAGGATCTCGCTGGATGTCGATGTCATGTCGTTTTAATGCGGGTCCGTTTCTCCAGCTCGGTCCTGAGCAGTTCCCGCTTCAGGACTTTCTGCAGGGTGTTCTTGGGCAGCGTGTCCACTATCTCCACTTCGCGCGGGCGCTTATAGGCGTCCATGCTGGCTTTGATAAAGCGCATTATCTCGGCCTTGTCCACGGCCATATCCTTCTTCGGGACGCAGAAGCACTTCATCGTCTCGTTGCCGGCGTCGTCCGGTATGCCTATGACCGCCGCTTCCTGCACCTTCGGGTGCGCGCTTATCAGCTGCTCAATCTGGGCCGGGAACACCTTCAGGCCTTTCACAATGACCATATCCTTCTTGCGGTCGCGGATGAACAGGAAGCCTTCTTCGTCCAGGACGCCGATGTCGCCGGTCTTCATCCAGCCGTCCCGGGTGAAGAGCTCTTCGGTGGCCGCCGGGTTTTCGTGGTAGCCCTGCGTGATGTTGGGGCCCCAAACGCAGATCTCGCCCTCTTCGCCGCACTTCAGGTGGCCGCCGCGCTCGTCGATGATGCTGATCTTCACCCCGGGCACGGCCTTGCCCACGGAGCCGTGCTTTTTCTGCTTGGGCAGGCTGAGCGTCACCACGGGGCTGGTTTCGGTGAGGCCGTAGCCTTCCAGTATCGGTATGCCGAAGACCCGTTCGAAATGCTCTTTTATCGAATGGCTGAGCGGGGCGGCGCCGGACAGGCAGAGCCGCGCTTTGCGCAGGCACCAGAACTTCAGGAAGAATTTCTTGAAGCCTTTCGCCTCCTTGGCCAGCACGCCGTAGATCTGCGGCACCGCTATCATTATGGAAACGCCTTCCCGGCCCATCGCCAGCAGCCAGGGCTTGGGCGGCGTGATGTTGCCGACGATATAGGTCTTGGCGCCCAGCAGGATGGGCGTCACCACGTTGCCGGTCCAGGAAAGGGTGTGGAACATCGGCAGCAGCGCCAGGAAGACGTCCTTCCTGGTCGGGTGCAGCGACCTGATGGCCGCCCGGGAGTTCTCCAGCATGTTGCGGTGCGTGAGCAGCACGCCCTTCGGGTGGCCGGTGGTGCCGGAGGTGTAGAGGATGGTGGCCACGTCGTGCTCGCCGGCGAGCGCGCGCCCGGCCTCGCGGGGGTAATGGGCGTGCCGCAGGTACTGCCAGAAGTTTATCACGGATTCGTCCGCGGTGAAATCCGTGGACATTATGAACTTCAGGGAATGCAGCCGCCGTTTTAGGTGCAGGTAGGGCTTGATGTGCTCCCTGGACGTCACGACGCCCTTGCACCGGGAGCTTTCCAGCATGTACTGTATCTCCGACTCCTTGGTGACCAGGTAGTTTATCGGCACGGAGACGGCGCCGAGCTTGGACAGCGCGAAATAGGCGATCACGAACTCCATCGAGTTGCGCAGGACTATGGCCACGGCGTCGCCTTTGCGCACGCCCGACTGCCAGAACATGTCGGCGGCGCGGTCGGTGTTGCGGAGGAGCTCGCCGTAGGACATCCGCCTTTTCTCGTCGGTAAAGGCGGTGTCGCCGGGATGTTTCAGCGCCGTCGCCGCCAGGCAGGAATAAAGGTTCTTGTGTTCGGTCATAAGCCGCGGCTCTCCTCGGGCGATCTTTTCCGTCGTCTTCCGCTAGTTGTCCCTTCCCGCCTCGTGCACCTGTATGTAGCGCCTGGCCAGCAGCAGGCCCACGGGCGTCAGCATGGCCATCGCGGCCACTATCAGCCAGATCATCTGTGAATTGCGCGGGCCCTCCACGGGGCAGTACCTGGCCAGCAGGAAGCCGGACATCGCCCCCACGAAGAACTTGGCGAAGAAGTAGGGCAGCATTGAGAGCGCCATGTAGGAGCCCTCCTGGCCCTTGGGCGCTATGGCGGCCGGGTATTCGTATAGGCGCGGCGAGTAGAAGGATTCCCCTACCGAATAGATGATCACGCAGAGCGTTATGGCCACGTAGAGCGGGTGCACGGCCCCGGTAAGCCCCAGCCAGGTATGGCCTATCAGCCCTCCCAGCCAGCCGTCGGCCAGGCCCTGGAACATTGCGGGCGGCACGGCCATGAAGAACACCGCCAGGGCGGAGATGGTGGTGCCTATGATCACCGCTTTGTAGGCCGTGAACTTCTGCGTCAGCGCGCCTATCACCGGGGCCAGGATGACCACTATCACGGCGTTGAGCACGGAGAAGATCTGGCCGATGGGCGCGCCCTCGCCCAGCTCGCGTATGGCGAACTTGGGGAAGGTGTAGTAGAAGTGGTACAGGATCAGCTTCACGAAGACCACGAAGCCGAAGAAGGCCAGGAAGCGGTAGAAGGTCGGCTGCGTCCAGAGGTTGGAGAAGATCTTGAACCAGCCCTTCATCGCGTCGCGGCAGGAGAAGTAGAAGGCGCCCAGGAACGACTTTTCCGGGTACAGGGAAGTCTCCGGGATTATCTTCACGCCCTCGTCGGTGACTTCCAGGCCGCCGCGCAGTCCGAAATAGGTGATGAGCAGGTTGGGGATGGTGAACAGCAGGCCCAGCAGGATGATGGTCTGGTAGGTGCTTATCTCCACGCCCACGACGGGCACGGTGTAATGCCCGTATTCGCCCAGGACGGCGCGCACTTTGTCGAAGCTCCAGCCGGCCACGGCGAAGCCGATGTTCATCATGGCGTAATAGACGGAGAAAGCTATGGAGCGCTGCCTGGTGGTGGAGAAGCGCTTCACCGCGGCCACCATCACCGGCGTCTGCAGCGCCTCGCCCAGCGCCAGCGGCAGCAGCCCCAGCGGCAGCGCCACCCAGGGCGCCGAGAAAAAGGACATCACGAAGCGCGCCAGCACGCAGAGGCCGAAGCCGGCCAGCAGGGATTTGCGTATGCCCACCGCGTCCACCAGCGAGCCCACCATCACGGTGAAGATGGTCAGCACCGAGGACCAGCTGGCTATGACCACGCCGGCGCTCTGGTCGCTCAGGCCCACGTCGGAGGAAAGCCACAGCCCCAGCGTGGAGGTGCCCACCAGGCCGTAGGCGAGGATGGTGAGTATCTTGGTGCCGAAGATCAGCCAGAGCTCGCGAACCGCGCCTTTGAGCACCAGGAACTTGCCGATGAAGCTTTCCTCTTTTTCCGCGGTCATGCGTTCTCCTTCCTGTCCGACATCTTGACGTAAAGCTCTTCGAATTTGGGCGCTATCCGCTTGAAGACCTCCAGCACCTTCGGGTCGAAATGCGCCGGCTCGACCCGGATGTCGCCTTCGGTGATTATCCTGCAGGCGCCGCCGTGGTCGTAGCAGGGCTTGTAGACGCGCGAATTGCGCAGCGCGTCGTAGCAGTCGGCGATGGTGACGATGCGGGCCTCCAGCGGGATGGCCTCGCCCACCAGGCCCAGCGGGTAGCCGCTGCCGTCCCATTTCTCGTGGTGGCTGAGCGCTATGCGCCTGCCGAAGGCCAGGCGCGGGTGGTCGCCGATTATCATCGCGCCGAACGCGGCGTGCTTCTTCATCTCCTCCATCTCGGCGTCGGTCAGCCTGCCTTCCTTCTTCAGGATATAGCTGGGGATGTGCACCTTGCCCACGTCGTGCAGGGTCGCCTGCAGGCGGATGGTCTCTATGAATTTTTCCGGCAGGCCCAGCTCCCGCGCTATCATCGCGGAATATTCCCCCACGCGCAGGATGTGGTTGCCGGTGTCGATGTCGTTGGCCTCGGCGGCCCGGGCCAGCGAATGTATGAGGTAGGTGAAGGCGTCCTCGTAGTCGCGGGCGTTCAGGATGTTCTTTACCCGCAGCAACAGCTCCGCCTGGTCCAGCGGCTTGGTCAGGAACTCGTCGGCCCCGGCCTTTATGCCCTTCAGCTTGGTCTCCCGGGAGTCCATCGAGGTGATCATGATGACCGGGATGTGCTTGGTCTGCGGGTCTGATTTGATCCTGGCGCAGACGTCGTAGCCGCTCATCACCGGCATGTTGATGTCCAGCAGCACCAGGTCCACGTTCTTTTCCGCCAGCAGGGCCAGCGCGGACCGGCCGTCCAGCGCGGTCACCACCTGGTGGCCCAGCGGCAGGAGCAGCGTCTCGTAGAGGTCCAGCGTGAAGTCCTCGTCGTCAACGCACAGGATGCGGTAGGTCCGGTCCATAGTTGAATCAGCGTTCAGCCGCGCGCCTTATTTTCTGTCGCCGGCCGCGGCGACTATCTTTACTGCCAGCCTGGCGCAATTGTAGAAATCCTTCAGGTCCAGATATTCGCCGGTAGTGTGCACTTCGCGCATGCCGGTGGCCAGTATGGGCGCTTCTATGCCGTGCCCGCACATTATGTTGGCGTCGGTGCCGCCGCCGGAGGCGAAGGTCTTCATCTTCAGGCCCAGCTCCTTCATAGCCCCGTCCACCAGCTTCAGCACCGGGTTGGCCCGCGAGATGCTGAGGCCCGGGAATTTGCGCTCCACCAGGAATTCGTAGCTCGGCTTGAGGGCTTTTCCCTGCACCCTTATGCCGGAGCTCCTTACCGCCCGCTTCAGGCAGCTTTCCATGTGGGCGGTCTGCCTGTCCAGCTTGGCCGGCGCGTGGCTGCGCACCTCTCCCTGCAGCTCCACCAGCGGCGGGACGATGTTGATGGCGTTGCCCCCGCTTATGAAGCCGATGTTGGCGGTGGTCTCGGAATCTATGCGGCCCAGCTTCATGGCGGCTATGGCCCGCGACACCACCTTGATGGCCGAGATGCCGCGCTCGGGCGCCACGCCTGAGTGCGCGGCTATGCCGTAGACCTTTATGTCCATCTTGTTCGCCGCCGGGGCCTGCGTTATCACGCATTCCAGCGGCTTCTCGTTGTCGAAGATCAGGCCGTAGCGCGACTTCAGCTTCGAATAATCCAGGTACTTGGCGCCCATCAGCGCCATCTCCTCGCTGACCGTGAAGACGGCCTCTACCGGCGGGTGCGGGATGCGGTTCTCTTCCAGGACCTTGAGCGCTTCCACTATGATGGCTATGCCGGCCTTGCAGTCGGCGCCGAGAATGGTGGTGCCGTCGGAGGTCACGCGCTCCCGCTCCAGCCGCGGCTGTACGTTGTCGGCCGGGCCCACGGTGTCCATGTGCGCGGAAAGCAGGAACGGCTCACCGGGCCCGGTGCCGGGAAAGCGGGCTATCAGGTTGCCGGTCTCGCCGCCGATCTTGGCGCCGGCGCCGTCTATGTAT
Source organism: uncultured Elusimicrobiaceae bacterium (assembly GCA_964549095.1). Classification (GTDB taxonomy): domain Bacteria; phylum Elusimicrobiota; class Elusimicrobia; order Elusimicrobiales; family UBA9959; genus JAHJSU01. The sequence goes on along the minus strand of CAZJUL010000154.1, from coordinate 1,780 downwards.
ATCTCGGCGCCCATGAACTTGAGCAGGATGGAGAGGCGGCGGGCCACCGCGCCCTCTTTGCCCGAAAGCGAGGTGATGCGCGCCAGGTCGCAGAAAAGCTGGACCATTCGTTTTTCGTTGATGGCTGGTGTCATATGACTATTATTTAATTTTTTCAGGTAATTTACAATGAATAATCGGGGCGGAGTCGCGCGGGCGGCTATTTGAGAGGGAGGAAGGCCTGTTTCCCGAGGTCTATGGTGCGCGCGCCCGCGCCGGACGCGAGCGAGACCCGGCAGGAGCCGGAGTCGGAGAGCCCGTCCACCACCAGCTCTTTATCTTCCAGGAACCAGAAGGACCCGGAGTCCGTGTCGAAAACCAGCCAGCCCAGCTGCCGCTGCCCGGCGTCCACGGACCTTACCGCGGCGTATTTCCCGTCGGGCGAGGCCTTGAATTCGCCGGCTATCAGGCGGCCGCCCTCCTGCTTGCGGTTTTTCGGGTAGGTGAGGAGCCGCTTGCCGTTCTTCCCGTACACGGAGAATTGGTTTTTCACTTCCTTCTCCGGCAGCGGCGACAGGTCCGTCCGCCAGAATTCGAACAGGAAGGCTTTCCGCCCGTTCCCGGATATCTCGCCCACGACGGACCGGAACTCAGGGTATTCCTTCTCCCAAAGGGCCGCCCCGTCGGCGGCGAAAAAGGTCGCTTTCCCGGAGCCGGCCTTGACCGGGCTCAGCTCCGCGCGGTCTTCGGTCAGCAGCGCGAGCCGGCCGTCCGCGGAGACGCTGGCGTGGCGGATGTTCGATCTGGTGAACCTTGCCCTTTGCCCGCCCGGGCCTGTCTTTTCCGTGGAACTTACGGCGACGCCCACGTCGAGCTCTTTTATGATCTTCCCGGCGGCGTCGTAAAATCTCAGGCGCGGCGAGACCAGTTTCGTGATCTTCAGCATCCTCGCGCTTTCTTCGGCGTAGACGCCCTGCAGGTTTTTCCTGAGCAGCTCGGCTTCGTCCTTCAGTTCGAGCTTCCTGAGGAGGCGCGCCTTTACGCCGTCCAGCGCGGCCTGTTTTTCCGGGCCGTGCTTCGACACGAACAGGCTGCTGACCGCGCCGTCTTCCCCGGTTATGGCCAGCTCTTCTTCTTCCAGGCGGATCCCGGCCGCGCCGCCGCCCTGGGCCGCCGCCGCGGAAAAAAAGAGCAGGCCGGCGGCCGCCAGCCGTTTTAAGAAAGTGCGGCGCGCGGCCGCGCGGAAATGTGCGGTGCAGTTCGTCATTTTATGCCGGTCTTTATCTCGGTCTGCTTGATCTCGGTCGGCTTTATCGGGGTCGGTTTTAGTCCGCCCGGGCTCAGTTTTTTGAAGTTGACGGACTTAATCTGGGCGTTCGGGACCAGTGTTTTCCTGTCCGACCTGGCCGTGTCCGTGCCGGCGGCCTCCGGTTTCGGGACTCCGGGCGCGCCCTTTCAGCGCCGAAGATTTTTTCATCATTTCCAGGATGTCCTTGCCGCTCTTCTGGTTGAAAAGCGCCGTCGGATCGTCTACCACGTACGAATTTGGCAGCGGCTGGGTGCCGGAATAAGAGACCTGGGGCTGCGCCGCGCCGGAAGGCGCGCGCGCGGCCTGCGGGACCGGGAAAACGCTCTGCGTGTCGGTCACTGCCGTCAGGACCGGCTGCAGGAGGGTCACCAGCAGGCCGAAGGTGACCAGGGCTATCGTCACGCTCGCCGCTATCTTCAGGCCGGTCACCAGCAGCTTCAGGCGGTGCAGGTGCCGGTCGTAATGCACCTTGCCCAGCCGCAGCGCGGTCTC
>CAZJUL010000153.1:0-7144 GCA_964549095.1 uncultured Elusimicrobiaceae bacterium | reverse complement strand
CGCTTGCCGATGAGGCCAAGGCTATCGCCCTGGAGAAAACCGCTTCGGGCACGCCTAAAGTATATATCACCGGCGTGACTCACTCGGCGGCGTTCCCGGTCTACGGACCGACGCTGCAGGGCTGCGGCGGTATAACGGGGGACGGGCTCACCAGCATGGCTTTCGTGGCGGAGCTGTCGCAATTGAATAACGCTCCCGCCCTGGTCTACTCGACCTGCTGGGGCGGCGTAGCCGCGCCCGGCAAGAACAGCGGCAACTCTATCGCGGTGGACGCGCTCGGCGCGGCTTATGTGACCGGGACGACGTTCGCGTCTGATTTTACGATCAGCCCCGGAATTCCCGCTCCTTACAATACCTTCGGAGGATCGGAGGACGCCTTCGTAGTCAAGATCCCGGAAGGGGCGACGGGGGGAGCGGTATCGTATTCCATGCTCCTCGGGCCCGACTCGGGGATCACGAACGGCAACGCCATCGCAGTCGATTCCCTTGGCAATGCCTGGGTGGCCGGGCAGACGACTTCTGGCTCCTGGCCGGCTGCGACCGGGGCCGGCACGGGTGTTTTCACGAGTCATTTCGCGAGCGCTATCGTCGGAGCGTCCGATGCGTTCATTGTCAAAGTCAACGCGACCGGGACCGGCCTGGATTACGCGACCTATATTAACGGCAATCTCAATGAAAGCGCGGTCGCCATCGCATTGAACCACGGCGGCGTAGCGCCCTACCACGTGTTCGTGGCCGGGGATACGAATTCTCCCACCACTTTCCCCTCGGCCGCCTATTTCGGCCTGCCGACAGTAGGCGTAGATTCGCGCCCCGCCGTCTGGCAGAAGACCATCAGCTCCGGCTATCATCCGTTCGTGCTCAGACTGAATCCCGCCCAGCCCGCGTCGGTTAGCGGGGATGCCGGATTCCCGGATTCCCCTCTGGAGCTGGTGTATGCGACGCACCTGGGCTCGCCCAGCTCATCCATCGATCGTGTTTTAGCGCTGGCGCTGGACTCCCGCGATGACGCCTATATCGCCGGCTACACCCTGGCGATCGACTGGGTCACCGACCCGACCGGGGATTATCTCACGGATTGCTCCGGCGCGTGCGTGCCGGTCAACCCTGTGGGAGGGGCCGACGGGTCCGCCCAATCCAACACCTCAGGCGGACAGGACGGCTTCGTGGTGGCGGTAGGCTCTACAGGGCAGAGCGTGCCTTTCTATTCTTACCTGGGAGCCTCGGCCGGCACGCCTGACCGCCAGGCCGCGTCCGGTATCGCTATCGACGCCCAGCATAACATTTATGTGGCGGGCTACACGCCGTCGGCCGACTTCCCGCTGACGACAGGCTCGCTGGAGGACGGCATCGCCGTCGGCAAAAAGATAAACCGCGCCGGCACGGCGGGAAAAATGGACGGCTTTATCATAAAGATCGAGCCGATAGTGTCGTTCGGCGTTCCGCTGGCAGTGTCTTCGCCGACCATCTCCGTCACTCAGCCGGTAGACGGCAGCATCTTCAACTACGCCTCGACCACGGTCTGGCTTGCCTACGGGGTAACCGGCGGCACGGGGCTCAGCACCGCGACGCTGGCGGTCACACTTGACGGCGTGGCCCTTTCCACCAGCCAGATCACGACGGTCTGGGTCTCCTCCGCTATGGCGAGCACGATCACGGTCTATGGCTTCTCGGCCTCGTTCGACCTCACGGGGCTGTCGCAGGCTACCCATACCATTATCGCTTCCATCGCCGACAACTCGGCCAACATGGCGACTACCACCAGCACCTTCGTGGTGGACCTGACTTCTCCGACACTCGCCGTAGTTCAGCCGCCGAACGGCAGCTTCCTGAATTACACTTCCACCCTGGCCGTGGTCAACTACGCGGATACCGGCGGCTCGGGGCTCAGTACCTCTACCCTGGTCATCAAGCTGGACGCGGTGGCCCTTTCCACCAGCTCGTACACGCGCTACGCCTCCTCCGCCACGGTCCTGCTCACGGGGCTGTCGCAGTCGGTCCATACGCTGGACGCCTCCATCTGGGATCACGCGGGCAACATGACGAACGCCGTCCAGACCGGGTTCACGGTGGACCTGGCCTCGTCTACCATCGCCATAGCGCAGCCGGCGAACGGCAGCTTCCTTAACTACACCTCTACAACGGCGATCATCAACTATGCCGATACGGGCGGCACGGGCCTGAACCTTGGAACCCTGATCATCAGGCTTGACGGGACGCCGGTGAGCGCGGGCGCCATCACGGTCCACGCCTCCTCGGCTACGGCGCAGCTCACGGGGCTCGCGCAGGGCGCCCATACGCTGGACGCTTCCATACAGGATAACGCCGCCAACCTTAACAGCGCGATCCAGACCGGGTTCACGGTGGACCTGGCCACGCCCACCATCTCCATAGCGCAGCCGGCGAACGGCAGCTTCCTTAACTATACCTCCACGACGGCGCTGATAAACTACGCCGACGCCGGCGGGTCCGGGCTCAACCTGGCCAGCCTGGTGGTGTGGCTGGACGGGTACATAGTGCCTTCCGCGGCGGGGGCCAGCCAGGGTACGGCCAGCCTTAGCGCGCTTAGCGCGGGCGCGCACACCCTGAACGCTACCATCTACGACAACGCGGGCAATATGCTCGCGGCCGTCCAGTCCAACTTCACGGTCTATGAATCCGCGGCCTGCGGAGAGGAATTCTTTTTCCCTTCGCCTGCAACGGGCGCCACGGCCAACTTCGCCTACTGCATGGCCGGGGCCGGCGTGGTAAGGATACGCATCTACAACGTGGTCGGGGACCTGGTGGCCAAGCTGGCGGAAGAGAAGGCGGCCGGCCCGCAGTTCTCGCAGCTGAATACGGCCAGGCTGGCGTCAGGCGTCTATCTGTACCGCCTGGAAAAGGCCTACGGCAGCGGCAACTCCACCACGTCGAGGGTGAAGAAATTCGTGGTGAAGCATTAATCGGAGGATTTAAATGAAAAGACTATCAATAGGGTTGGGAATTATCTGCGCGGCCCTTATCTGCGGCCGGGCCTCGGCGGGCGAGGTGGATTACGACGCGGGCACACAGGCCCTGCCCCTGCAGCAGGCCGGCGGTTCGGCCAGGGCGGCGGCCATGGGCTCGGCCGTGGTAGCGGTCCCGATGGGCTCGGCGTCCCTGTTCTGGAACCCGGCCGGCCTGAGCCGGATGGGTTGCTCGGAACTGGGCCTGCACCATAACGCGGGACTCGGCGGCACCATGCAGGAGACCCTGATCTTCGGCCTGCCGCTGGGCTGGGTTAAAGAGGAATGCAAAGGCGGTTCCTCCGGCGGGCTCGCCGCCTCCCTCGGCTATGTGGACCACGGCAGCTTCGAGGGCAGGGACGAGATCGGCCTGCGGACCGGCAACTACACGGCCGCGAACCTGTCGGGCAGCCTGGGCTGGGGTATGGAGCTGTGGCGGAACTTTTCCGGCGGTATAGTGCTGAAGGACAACAGGTCGCGCTTCGGCGACAAGACCTATAACGCCTTCGCCGGGGACGTGGGCGTCCTGTGGGCCGTGCGCAACGCCTTCGACCTGGGCCTGACCTACTCCAACATCAAATTAAGCAGCAACATAGGCAAACTGGTCGCCGGCTGGCGCCTGGGCGGCGCCTGGACGGTGGACAAGCACATGCTGATGTCGGCTTCGGTAGAAGTGCAGGACAAGGCGATGGACCGCCTCCAGCTTGGCGCCGAGTACCTGGTGGGCAATACCGAGGAAAAGGTCCACGTGCTCGCCATGCGCGGCGGCTACCAGGTCAATTATCCGGACCCGCAGCTCAGCGGGCTGACTAACCTGACCCTGGGCCTGGGCTATACGCTGACCCGCGACATGGCCCTGGACTACGGCATGACGCCCGTCGGTGAACTGGGCACCTCGCACAAATTCAGCCTGACGCTGAAGTTCGGCTGCCCGGAAAAAAAGAAGAAGCCGGTGATCGTGGCCGTGGCCGTGATAGTGCCGCCGCCCCCCGCGCCAGCTCCCGAAGCGGCCCCCGCGGCCTACGTTCCCGTGACCATACTGGCGCCCGTCGCGCCGGCGCCCGTAGTGCTCAAACTGGTCGCCCTGGAGACCTCGCATTTCGACTATAACTCGGCGGAACTCAGGCCAGAAGGCATGGAAGCGCTGAGGGAGAACGTGCAGCTGCTGAAGGAGAATCCCCGGGCGGAGGTGCGCGTAGCCGGCTACGCTTCGGCGAGCGGCACCGAAGAATATAACCAGCTCCTGAGCGAAAAAAGGGCCGTCGCGGTCTCGATGTTCCTGATAAAGGAAGGCATCGCCCCGAGCCGGATCACCACGATCGGCTACGGGGAAACGCAGCCGGCGGAGTTTGAAGCTACGCCGGAGAAGCTGCACACGGAAGCCGCAAAGGCCAACAAGCGGGTGCTCCTCACGGTGCCGCCGGTGAAGTAAGCCGGAAAACGGCCCCTTTGGAGGGCGAAAGCGCCCCTGCCCGAGGCAGGGGCGCTTATTATTAGGACGGCCTTGGAACACGACAGGCGGCAGGCTGTACCGGGCCGGCGCCGGTCCCGGGGCGGAAAGAGGGAGTGGAAATATGAAAAACAGGACGCTTTATTTATCGTTGAGCGGGTTTTTCCTTTGCGCGGCGGCTATGCCGGTCCGCGCCCAGGAAAAGAGCAAGGAAGAGCTAAAACTGGAAACCAGCGCAGCGGAGCTGGATAAAAAATATACTGAAGGGCAGGTGCGGGTGGCGCAGATGATAAAGTCGGAGTTCGGCGTGGATGGCGCCCGCATGGTGGGCCTGCGCTCGATGAACATCGGCTACGGGGAGATCGCGATCGCGCTTGGCCTGGCCCAGCAGATGCGCGGCGCCGTTACGGACGAAAACCTGCGCAGGATAATGGCGCTGCGGCGGGGGCCGCCGGCAGCCGGCTGGGGAAGGGTAGCCGCCGAGCTCGGTCTGAAACTGGGCCCGGTGCTGGGGAAAGTCCGTAAGATAGCCGCCAGGGTCCGCAAGCAGGAAAAAGTCGCCGGGGAGAAGAAAGATAAAAGAACGGGAGACGACAAAAATGGGAAGCCTGAAAAGCTGGCGACATCCGGCAAGCCGGATCGCCCTGAAGGCGCCGGGCCGGCCCAGCGCTGAGGCGCTGCCGCGGGAACAGACCGTTTTAACAATATGAAGGCGTTTCTATAAGGAGGCAGTATGACAAAGAACGGAAAATTGATAGGCGCGGGCATCGGGCTGGCCGCTTTAACGGCGGTGGGGACTTATTTCATGTACGGTAAAAGGGGCGCCGAGAACCGGCGGAAAATAGCCGGCTGGATGCTGAAGATGAAAGGCGAAGTCCTGGAAAAGGTCGAGGAACTGAAAGAGGTCAACAAAGAAGCCTATTTCAAGATGGTGGACGAGACCGCGACGCGCTATTCCAGGCTGGAGCGGGTGGGCGCCTCGGAACTGAAGCACCTGACGGAGGAGCTCAAGGGCGCCTGGGTGCATCTCGGCAAGCAGCTGAAATAGCCCGTAACGACGCGCTATTCTACGGGACGCCGGCGGTATCGCCGCCGTCAAGGTATTTATGCGGTATCTGATCCTGGCGCTTTGCTTATACGCGGCGCCGCTGGCGGCCGCGCCCCGCGAGGCGCTCCGCCTGCCGGCGGGGCTCGTCATTTCCTCGATCACGATCGAGAGCCATAACGTATTCGATACGGAATTGCCATCCGAAAACAACTGGGTGTACCGGTCGGCCAACCGCATGCACTTCAAGACCCGCGACCCGGTCATCATGCGCGAACTGCTCTTCGCGGTCGGCGACCGCTATAACGCGGCCCTGGTAGCGGAGACGGAACGCAATCTCCGCGCCCTGCCCTTCATCCGGCGCGCCGAGGCGGAGGCGACGGTCAACAGGAACGGCACCGTCGACGTGACCGTGCGCACCTACGACGCCTGGACCCTGGAGATCATCCTCGGCTACAAGCGCGCGGGCGGCTCCAGCAGCGTCAAAGCCGGGCTTGGAGAGGGGAATATCCTGGGCCAGGGCAAGGCGGGTTCCGCCATCTACAGCAACGATTGGGGCGCCAGCGCGCTGTCCTTCAGCTACACGGACCCGCAGTTCCTGCATTCGAACCACCTGCATTACAATATAGCCGCCCGCACCGCCCCGGACCGCCAGAATTTTTCGATGTCCCTGGACCGCCCTTTCTACGCCTCTATCGTGCCCTCGTCCATGGGCGGTACGATCAGCTACGCCTCGACCCCGACGGTCCCGGGCGGCGCTGTCACCCGGCGGGTCGCCGAGGCCGGGGTAAATTACGGCATTTCGCTGACGCCCTCCACGGAGCGGACGAGGCGGGTCAAGTTCGGCCTGCTGGCCCACCGCGCCGAGTCCACCGGCCCCGTACCCGACCCGGACCGGTCGCTGGCCCTCCAATTGGGCGCGGATTGGGAGGAACTGGACTTCCTGACGGCCCGGCGCATACATAAATTCACGCACGACGAGGATTATAATCTCGGGCTCGGGGTTTTTCCGGCCGTCACGCTGTCTCCGGCTATCCGCGCCCTGGGGGCCGCCCAGACGCAGATAAGGCCCAGCCTCAGGGTGCGCAAAGGCTTCACCTGGGGCAGCCAGCTCCTGCTCCTGAACTCGACCTACGGCTCGAAATACGCCAATGGGCACAACAGCGATACCCTGGCCTCGTTCGACGCGGCTTATTACGTGCGGGGCCTCAGGTACCAGACGCTCGCCTTCCATACCGCCCTGGACCTGGGCTGGAACCTGGATCCCGCCGCGCCGCTGGTCCTGGGCGAGTTCAACGGCCTGCGCGGCTACGGCCTCAGCGATTTCACGGGCAGCCGGCGCTTCCTGCTGAATATTGAGGACCGCGTCTATGTCTGGGACGACCTTATCCGTCTGCTGGATATCGGCATGGTCTTCTTCTACGACTCCGGCTACGCCTGGCCAGCGGGGGCCCCGGTAAAGCTGGCCGACTTCAAGAACAGCGTGGGCCTGGGGCTGCGCGTGGCGCCGTCCCGCTCCGCCGGCAACGACCCCGTGCGCATCGACCTGGCTTACGCGCTCAACGGCAGCCAGGGCAGCCGCTGGTCGCTTTCGATACTGGGGGAACAGACTTTCCGGTAGTCAGCATAAGGTCAATATGAGAAACGCATTATTCGCATTAATTT
>CAZJUL010000152.1:482-7147 GCA_964549095.1 uncultured Elusimicrobiaceae bacterium | reverse complement strand
CCGGCAAGCTGATAGCCGGCAACATAGGCACGCTTTCCCGGCTGGAATACACTTTCATCGGCGACACGGTAAATGTCGCCTCCCGCCTTGAATCCAAGACCAAGGAAGTGGGCACGGATTTCCTTGTAAGTAAGGGCGTAGCGGAGAAGGCCGCCGGTTCGTTGGGCGGCAGTGTCCGCTTCGAATCCATCGGGCTGGCCGCGCTGAAAGGCAAGGCCGAGCCGCTGGAACTGTTTAAAGTGGTTTAGCCGCGCGATAATACGAAAATGAAGGCATACTGCCTGATCCTGGCCTTTCTGTTCTGTGCCCCCGCCTTCGCCGGGGAAAGTAAAAATTTTAAATTGGACGCCGGCGGTTATAAGCGTGTCTACAGCGTTTACGCGCCGGTGAACCTGGATCAAACTAAGAAGTACCCGCTGCTGGTGCTGCTGCACGGGGGGGGAAGCACCGGCAAAGGCATGTCCCGCCTGGCGCGCGGCGGTTTTGAAAAACTGGCCGACAAAAACGGCGCCATACTGGCCTATCCCGACGCCGTGGACAAGAACTGGAACGACGGCCGCGGGGATAAAACCCGCAAGTCCCAGCGGGAGAACATAGACGACGCGGCCTTCCTGTCCGCGATGGCCGACAAGATCTCTGAAAAATACCCTGTGGACGCCTCGCGCGTTTACGCGTCCGGCATTTCGAACGGCGCGATGATGAGCTACGCGCTGGCCTGCCTGGCTTCGGGCCGTTTCGCGGCCGTGGCCCCCGTGGCCGGGGCGATGCCGGAGAAACTCTCCGCTGTCTGCCGCCCCGCGCGCCCTGTGCCCCTCCTTATAATTAACGGCACGGAAGACGGCCTGGTCCACTGGGAAGGCGGGTATGTCACCGGGCCTTTCGGAAAACAGAAGCTGGGCCGGATAAGGTCGGCCGAAAAGAGCCGCGATCTCTGGCTGGAAAAAAACTCCTGCGATCCGGCTAAAAAGACGGTGTCAAAAAAAGATTCGGACCCGTCCGACGGCACGGCCGTTATCCGCGAAGTGTACGGGCCCTGCGCGGGAGGCAGCGCCGTGGAATTCGTCAAAATAGACGGCGGCGGCCACACCTGGCCCGGGGGGCTGCAGTACATGCCCGCGGCGGTGATAGGCAAAACCTCCCGCGAGCTGGACGCGACGACGGAGATCTGGAATTTCCTGATGAAGCATTCTTTGCCGGCAAAATAGATCACTGAATTCACAACACCACGATGAAAAAACAAAACACGCTCTCATTGGCACTGCTGCTCTGTCTTCCCGCGTTCTCCCGGGCGAAAACGATAGTCATCTACCATACCTCGGACGTGCACGGCTGGTATTCCGCCCGCCCGGCGGAATGGGATAACGCCAGCCCGGAGCGCCTGATAGGCGGCTTCGCGGCGCTGGCGGCCCTGGTCGGAAAAGAGAAGAACCCTTACCTGCTGCTCGACTCGGGCGATTGGGCGCAGGGCACGCCGGAAGGCATACTCACAAAAGGCATGGCCAGCGTGAAGCTGATGAACCGGCTGGGCTACGCCGCGGCCGTGCCCGGCAACCACGATTACGATTACGGCGAAGCCAACCTTGAAACGCTGGTGTCCAGCTCGGCCTTCTCTTTGCTTGCCGCCAACATTTACAGGAAAGGCACTGAAACGCAGCCGGCATATTTAAAGCCGTATATTTTGTTGGAAAAGGGCGGGAAAAAGATAGCGGTCCTGGGCCTGGCCGGCAGGCATACCGCCACTTCCACGCTGCCCGATAATGTGAAGATGCTGGATTTCCGCGGCGAAGCGGCGGAAGCCGCGAAATGGCTGCCCGAGATAAAAAAACTTAACCCGGACGCCGTGATCGTGCTGATACATCTCGGTTTCAGCGAGAGGTTCAGCCTCAACCGGGTGGACCTCTCCACCTGGACCTTCGACAGCGCGCCGCCGGGCACGCTGGAGCTGGCTCGCGCGGTAAAAGGGGTAGACCTGGTGCTGGGCGGCCATAACCACACCGGCCTGCTGAAAGGCTACCGCGACTCCGTGTCGGGCGCCTGGTTCGGGGAAAGCGTGTACGGCCTTTCCTATACCACCAGAGCGGAACTGGACTTCGACGACGCCACGGGCAGGCTTTCCGGGATAAAGGTCGCTTTGCTGCCGCTGTGGACGGACGAGACCGGCGAAGACCCCGGGGTGCTGAAGCTGATAGCCGGCTTCAACGCCGATGTAGAGCGGGAAATGGGCCAGGTCATAGGCCGCGCAGCGGCGGACCTGTCATTCAGCCCCGACGGGCTGGATTCCCCGATAGGGAACTGGGTGGCGGACCTGCTGCGCGAGGAGGCCGGAACGGAGCTGGCTCTGCAGAACACCCGGGGGATAAGGGCTGAAATAAAAAAGGGCGATGTAAGGATCCGGGACCTTTACCAGGCCGTGCCTTTCGACAACACCATAGTGACCATGCGCCTGAACGGCGCCGCACTTATGGAGATAATGGCCGACAATTTACTCTACGGCAACAGCCTGATGCAGATCTCCGGCTTCGAGGCAGAGTTTAGGCCGGGCTCGGGCGGCGAACCCGCGGAAATACGCCTTCTGCGCGGCGGCCGCACGATAAAGGCTGAAGACGAATTTACCGTGGCTACCAACAATTACCTCGCCTTCGGCGGCGACGGCGGCGAAGCCTTCGCCCGCGGCAAAGACATAAAAGACACCCTGGTCCCCGTCCGCGACCTGATGGCTAAAGCCCTCGCCAAAGGCCCGGCTATACCCCCCGGAACCGGCAGGATAAAAAGGCTTCGGTAGTTAACCGTGGCCGTAGTATCTATAGGTAACACAAGGCAAGATCGAAACCCATCAACCGTCTCCGAAATATTCCCGGAGCCGCTTGAGAAATAAATCTGGCGGAGTTATTCGCAGCGGTCGTGCTTGCCGGCGGGCATCTTCACGCAGCCCTTGGCGCAGCGCCGGACAACGGTGATAAGGCCGTCCGCGCAGCGGTAAAGCACGCCTTTTTCCCCGGAGATGGAGCCGCCGCCGCAGTAGAGCCCGTTCCCCGACGGGCATTTTGAGCAGTTGCCGCCGCCCTTGCTGTCAGGCAGGCAGCTTGTAGCGCAGGCCTGGGCGGCCACCTTCCCGCCGGAACAGCGTACGCGGTAGGCCAGCGTAGTGTCGCAGGTCCAGGATGAACCGAGGCCCGCTTTGCAGGAGCGGCCGGCGCACTGCGCCGCCAGCGGGGAGACCGACTGCACGCATTTTGCCGCGCCGCAGTCCGACGGGCAGGCGCCCGTCTGAACGCCTGCCGACTTGGCGACTATGACCACGGAGGGTTTGCGGTCCTCTGTCACGTCGTTCACGTAGCCGGTCCCCCGCAGCCACATCTTGGAGGAGCCGCCGCCGTCCAGGTGGATGGCGTCGGCAGCGCCGTTCGCCGCAAAGACCTGCTGCAGGCCTTTGCCGGTGCAGGACTTGGTATTGGTGACCACGAAGATGAACTTTTTCCGGTCCGCGCTCAGCCCGATAGCGGTGCAGGGGCGGCCCTCGGCGAGCTTGGCGTGGTTCCAGTCGTGGGCCTTGCCGTCCTTCAGCAGGTACCCGCCGCCGGTGGCCAGTTCGGTGAACTGGGACATGAAGCCTGCCTCGGCCTCGTGACCGGCGCTGTTGAACACCCCGCCTTTAGTCCCGGCCCAGCCCATCGTGGTCCCGCAGTTGGGGGCCTCGGCGTAGATGCCGGGGTACTGGGTGCCGTAGCCGCGCGCGGCCCCGCAGGGATGGTTTAAGGGGCCGCCGAAAAAATTGGCGTTTATCGCTACGACGGCGTTCTCCTGCTGCGCGTGCTTCGCCACAGTGAGCATATTGTCGGCCGCCTTGGCGTGCGGCGCGGCCACGCGCACCTCCACATTCTTCGAGCTCATGTCCGCCACGACCACGTGGTAGCCGTTGGAGAGCGAATAAACTATGCCGGGGGCCAGGTTTTTTTCGGCGGCGGAGCATTGCGGGGCCAAAGCCGCGCAGAGCAGGGTTAAAGCGGATATTTTCACCGACAGGCCGTATCTGGTCATGGTATCTGCCTCTCTCCGGAAACGGCGGAATCCCGCGGGCGGGAGCGCCGGTACTTAATAGTATAATCCGATTTCCCCGGTTGTCAAGGCGCGGGGGCACAGCCTATGACTCAAAATGGTCGACCGTGACCATTTCCGATATAAGTATTATGTCACCGTATTAGCCAAATAAAGTAAAATATTTTCATGAAAGAATCCAGGAATATAATCAAAATTTTGAGCGAAGCCATCGACGGGGGGAAGAACGCGGCTTTCGTGACCGTCATCTCCGTGGACGGCTCAACGCCGCGCGAAGCGGGCGCGAAGATGCTGGTCTTCGAAGACGGGTCCATAGAGGGCACGGTCGGCGGCGGCACGCTGGAAGCGCTGGCTATAAAGAAGGCCGTGGAATGCCTGAAAAAAGGCGCTGGCGGGAAATTTACATTCGACCTCAAGCCCGGCGGCAATACCAAGATGCTCTGCATGGGCAAGGCCGAGCTCTTCTTCGATATTTATAAAAATCCCCTGAAACTGCTCATTCTCGGCGCGGGCCACGTGGGCCTGAAGATAGCCGAAGCCGCCCGCGCGGCCGGCTATCCGTATACAGTGGCCGACGAGAGGGCCGAATTCGCCAACAAGGACAGATTCCCCGGCGCTTCCGCCGTCTTGACCGAGCGGCCGGACAAAGCCGTTAAGCTGGCCGGCGTGGGCGGGGATACCTATATAGTAATAGTCACGCGCGGCCACGCGCTGGACAGGGAATGCCTTATAGAAGCGATGCGCACGAAAGCCCCGTATATCGGCATGATAGGCAGCGCGGATAAAGTGAGGGAAACTTTCAAGTCCCTGGCCAAAGAGAAGCTTTATCCGCTGAAGGACAAAAGGGTTTATTCGCCCATCGGGCTGAACCTGGGCGGCAAGACCCCCGGCGAGATAGCGGTGTCCGTACTGAGCCAGATAATAATGCTGCATTATTCCCGCGACGGCCGGCATATGAAGGTCACGGAATAAGCGGCGGGTCACGGTTTAAGGAGCAGGTATGCTGAGCTTCATCCTCAATGAGCGAGAGGTCCGCACGGACGAGCGTCCCGGCCTGGTGCTGTTGGAATTCATCCGCGGCACGGCCTGCCTGTCCGGCACCAAGGACGCCTGCCGCGAGGGGGAATGCGGCGCGTGTACGGTGCTGGTGGGCGCCAGGAGGGCCGACGGCAGCGTGGCCTACAAAGCCTGCGCCTCCTGCCTGCTGCCCCTGGGCGCCGTGGACGGCTGCCACGTGGTGACCGTGGAGGGCCTCGGCGGCGACAGCCTGACGCTGGCGCAGAAGCTCATCGTCGAGAACAATGCCTCGCAGTGCGGCTTCTGCACCCCCGGCATAGTGCTGTCCCTCACCGGCTTCTGCCTGGCCAGCCCGGAACTCTCCTACGAAAACGCCGTGGACGCGCTGGACGGCAATATCTGCCGCTGCACCGGCTATGTCTCCATACGCAATGCCGCGCGCGCGCTGTGTGAAAAGCTGGCCGGCATAGATAAGGACCCCGCCGGCAGGCTGGCCGCGCTGCTTGCGGCGGGCGTAGTGCCCGAATATTTCCGCGCCATACCCGAGCGTCTTGCGCAGCTGCGCGCCGACCCGCGGCCGTCCTGCGAGGACGCAGTGCTGGTAGCCGGCGGCACGGACCTGTTCGCGCAGAGGCCGGAACAGCTCTTTGAAAGCGGTCTCTGCTTTCTGTCCGACCGCTGCGACCTGGACTATGTCCGCGCGGACGGCGGGGCGCTGCGCGCGGGCGGGGGCGTGACCATAGAGGATTTCCGCCGTTCGGAGGCTGTAAAGAAGCATTTTCCGGCGCTGGTCGGCGACCTGCTGCTGCACTCGTCCGCGATTCTGCGCAACCGGGCCACGCTGACCGGCAACATCGTGAACGCCTCCCCTATCGCCGACGCGGCTATAATGCTGCTGGCGCTGAACGCGCGGCTGGTCATCACCGCCTCCGGCGGAGCTAAGCGCGAGGTGCCGCTGGATAAATTCTTCCTGGGGTACAAGAAAACCGACCTGGCCTGCGGGGAGCTGGTGACCGAGATAGTGATCCCGCTGCCGACGGCCGGCGCGCGCTACAATTTCGAGAAAGTTTCCAACCGGGCCACGCTGGACATTGCCGCCGTGAATACCGCGCTGCTGATAACCACCGGCCCGGACGGGAAAATAACCGGGCTGCGTCTTTCCGCCGGCGGCGTGGCGCCTGTGCCGCTGCTGATAGGAGGGCTCGAGGCCTTTTACGGCCGCAGGCCCGACGCGGAGACGATAGAGGCCATTGCCGCGGCGGCCGGGGCCGCGGCAAAACCCATAGACGATATACGCGGTTCGGCCGCGTACAAAAAACTGCTGCTGGGGCAACTGGTGCGGGCGCATTTCGCCGCGCGGGCCGCCGCCGGGGGGGCAAAATGAAGAACGAAGATATGCTGATGCACGTGCGCGGCACTTCGCGCTTCGTGGACGATATCCCCGTCGCGGACAACTGCCTGCACGCGGTGCTCTTCACTTCGCCCGTGGCCCGGGGAAAAATACGCTCGCTTGATATTTCCAAAGCCGCGTCCGCGCCGGGAGTGGCGGCGGTCTACACCCACCGCGACGTGCCCCGCCTGAACCAGGTGGG
>CAZJUL010000152.1:0-471 GCA_964549095.1 uncultured Elusimicrobiaceae bacterium | reverse complement strand
CAGCCCCTGCTGGCCATAGACAGCGTGGAGTACATCGGCCAGCCGATAGCGCTGGTGGTCGCGGACACGCAGCGAAACGCCCGCCGCGCCGTTAAATTGATAAGCGCCGACATCGAGACTCTGGAAGCGGTATTCGACCCGCGCGAGGCGGCGAAGCGCGGCCTGATCCACGGCGCGAAGCGCGTCCTGGTCAATGGCGACCCGGACGCGGCCTTCGCCAAGTGCAGGCATATTGTTGAAGGAAAACTTTCCAGCGGCCCCCAGGAACACTTCTATTTCGAGACCCAGCGCGCGCTGGCGGTGCCCGGCGAGCATGACACCATAAAGGTGTACGCCAGCTGCCAGTCACCGGGCGCGTTCCACCGCCACCTGGCGGAAGTGCTGGGCATACCGATGCACAAGGTGGAGCTGGACATACGCCGCCTGGGCGGCGCGTTCGGCGGCAAGGAATCCACGGCCGTCTGGGTGGTG
>CAZJUL010000151.1:4148-7156 GCA_964549095.1 uncultured Elusimicrobiaceae bacterium | reverse complement strand
TTCTGGCAGCGCTGGACGATGGGGTCCACCAGGTTCTCGAGCTTCGAGCGGGACAGCTTGAGCGCCAGGTGCTTGGGCCCGGAGGCGTCGGCCGAGACGAACGGCAGGTTCAGCTCGGTCTCCATCACGGTTGAGAGCTCGATCTTCGCCTTTTCCGCGGCTTCCTTTATGCGCTGGCCCGCCGTCGGGTCCTTCTTGAGGTCAATGCCGGTGTCCTTGCGGAACTCGTCGGCGATATAGTCGATCAGCGCGTTATCCATATCCGTGCCGCCCAGCTGGGTGTCGCCGGAGGTGGAGATCACGTCGAAGGTCCCCTCCTTGCCCATCTCCATTATGGTGACGTCCAGCGTGCCGCCGCCCAGGTCGAACACCATGATCTTCTGGTCGCGGCCTTCTTTGTCTATGCCGTAGGCCAGGGCCGCCGCGGTGGGCTCGTTGACCAGGCGGACCACTTCCAGCCCGGCTATCATCCCGGCGTCCTTGGTGGCCTGGCGCTGGTTGTCGTTGAAGTAGGCCGGCACGGTGATGACGGCCTTCTCCACCTTTTCGCCCAGGAAAGCTTCCGCGTCCCGCTTCACTTTCTGGAGCAGGAAGGCCGAAAGCTGCTGGGGCGTGTATTCTTTGCCCGCGATGGTGTATTTATAATCGGTGCCCATCTTCCTTTTGAAGGCCGAAACCGTGGCCTCCGGGTTAGCGATGGCCTGCCTGCGGGCCGGCTCGCCTACCAGCATCTGGCCGTCCTTGGTCAGCGCCACGTAAGACGGGAAAGCCTTGCCGCCGAGCGTAGTGCCCTCAGCCGACGGTATGATGGTGGTCTTTCCGCCTTCCATCACCGCGGCGGCCGTGTTAGAAGTACCCAAGTCTATGCCTATTATCTTTGCCATATAGTTTTCCTCCTCAAGTTTCCAGCAGCCGGGGGACAGTCCCCTTCTACGGCTCGCTACGCTCGCCCGTAAAGGGGACAGTCCCCCGTGGCGAAGCGCCCAATATTTTTATTATTCCTGTTCCTTTCCCCCTTCTTTCGCTTCTTCCGCCGGCGCCGCCGGGGCGGCCGCTTTTTTCTTGGCTATCTTGACCCTGGCCGGCCTCAGCACCCTGTCGCCTAAATAGTAGCCCTTCTGGAACTCCTCGGTCACCAGGCCGTCGTTCTCTTCGGTGCCCTCGTCTATGCCTATTATCTCGGAGGCCATCGGGTCGTAAGGCCTGCCCACCACTTCCATGGGCTTTATCCCCTCCGCCTCGAAGACCTTGGAAAACTCCTTGAATATCATCTCCAGCCCTTTCACCACGTCCTGCATCCTGGCGGCGTCGTCGCAGCCGCGGGCGTCGCAGACGTGCTGGTGCGCCTGCAGCAGCAGGTCGTAAAGCGGCAGCAGTGCCGCCAGCATCTGCGCCTTGCCGAAACAGACCAGCTCAGGCTTTTCCTTTTCAATGCGCTTGCGGTAGTTGGCGAAATCGGCCTGCAGCCGCAGCAGCTGGTCGTAATAATCCTTCGCCTTGTCGGCTTCGCCGGCGGTCTGCCCCGCGGCCGCGGAGGCGGCGGCGTCCGTCGCCGTCTCGGCCTGGGCGGCCTTCGCCTCGTCCTGCTGCTTTTTCTTCTGCTCGCTTTTCATAATCGGCCCTAAGGGTTAATCTTCCAGCTCCATCTTTTCCCAGTCCCCCAGCATATCCTCCACCATCGAGCTGACCGAATCCACTATGGAGATCATCTTCGGGTACTGCATCCGCTTGTCGCCCAGGATGCCGACCAGGCCTACAGGCTTGTCGTTGATGCAGTAAGTGCTGGAAACCAGGCTGAAATTCTTGAACTCCTTGATATGGTTCTCGGCGCCTATGGTCACGGATACGGCGTGCTTCTTGCCGGGAACGGCCAGGGCCTTGCTCTTCGCCGTGCATTCCTTCAGGCGCTCCTTGAGCATACCGGAGAACTTCTCCTTCTCCTCCAGCACCCGGGCCACGCCGCGCAGGTCCTCCAGCGCGCCGGCCTCCATGTTCTCATAGATGCGGCTCAGGCCTTCCATGTAGACCAGGTCCGTGTCGCGGGACATGTTGTTGAAATAGTCCGTCAGCTTCTTCACCAGCTCGTTCTCGGCGGAGTTCCCGCCCTTGTTGAGGAATTCCTTCCAGATTATCGCCGCGGCGTCGGCCACCGGCGCGTCCTTCAGGCGCCTGTTCAGTTTGGAGGAAAGCGCCCTGACAGAATTCTTGTCCAGCACCGCTTCCAGCGCGAAGGCGGCGTGCTTCATTATCCCGGAATGGGCGAACAGCACCGACAGCACGCTGCGGGGCCCGAGGCTTATCAGGTCCAGGCGCTTTATGGAATCGTCGCGGATGTCGGCCGACATCACGAAGCCGGCCCAGTGGGAGAGGTCCGCTATCACGCGGGAGGTCTGCTTCAGGAAGCCGTCCAGCTCTTCTATCCGCCTTTCGTACTCGTCCTCCACGCGCTCCTTTTCCAGGGCGGCGAGCTTCTGCATCTTGGTAATATTGTCGACGTAGGCGCGGTAGCCCTTGTCGCTGGGGATCCTGCCGGCGGAGGTGTGCGCCTGGTACAGGAAACCGGTATCCTCCAGCTCTTTCAGGATGCTCCTGATGGTGGCGCTGGAGACGTTAAAACCGCCCTTCGAAGCTATGATCTCCGAGCTCACCGGCTTGCCGGAGCTGACATAGTTGTAGACCACCCAGTTAAGGATCTTGTTCTTCCTGTCCTGCGCTATTTCGGGCTTAAGCACTCTCATATTTTGCGTCTCCGGGAGGCCTGTTCCGCGTCTTCTTTTATAACTGGCAATCAATAGCCGCGACTGCCAAGAATATTATACACCATGCGGTGATAATTGTCAATACCCGGCCAAGAGTGCTAATAATAACCGGAGGGTTAAAGGACCGAGGGAGGCGGCGTGTTCCCCGAACTGGGATTCCAAAGTTTGTTATTACTTGGAGCGGGTGGCGGCGGATTGGTGAGGAAGGCCGTCGCGAGGCCCGAGCTTGCGTAGCGCGAGGGCCGAGTG
>CAZJUL010000151.1:3795-4138 GCA_964549095.1 uncultured Elusimicrobiaceae bacterium | reverse complement strand
AGCCACGGTGTGGCGAGCCGTGCCTGACGAGCCAATCCGCCGACAGGCCCCGCGAACCCGGGCGGCCGCAAGGTTTCGCGGGAAGCCGAACTATTTGAGGAGATATCCGATGGCAAAATCCATAACGCGGTCTGGCAGCAGCCACTTGAGGAAGACTATCACCTTCGCCTGGAAAGGAACCACATAGCGTGCCGCGGGCCGGCGCGCCCTCAGGGCGCCCAGTATAACCTTCGCCACCGCCTCCGGCCCCGGCGCGCCGCTCCGGTAGCCCTCCCGGAACCTGCCGGCCAGCCTCTCGACGAGCGGGGCGTAAGGGCCGGACCCGGAATGCTTCGACAGGTTG
>CAZJUL010000151.1:0-3785 GCA_964549095.1 uncultured Elusimicrobiaceae bacterium | reverse complement strand
CACCTCAAGGCGCAGCGCGTCCGAATAGGCCTCTACGGCGTACTTGCTGGCCTGGTACCAGCCGGAAAGCGGTATGGAGATCTTGCCGGCTATGGACGAGATGTTCACTATCCTGCCGGACCCGGCCTGCCGCATATGCGGCAGGGCCAGCTGGGTCAGGCGGGCCAGCGCGAAGAGGTTCACCTCCATCTGCCGCCTGGCCTCGCCCATCGGCACATCCTCGATGGCGCCGTGGGCGCCGTAGCCCGCGTTATTTATCAGGACATCCAGTCGCCCCTCGTTGCGGACGATGGTCCCCACGGCGTTCTCCAGCAGGAAGCTGTCGGTGACATCCATATAAAGGACCTTGGCGCCCAGCGCCTTGAGGTCCTTGAGCTGCTCCAGGCGCCGCGCGGCGGCGTAGACTTTATAGCCGTTCTCCAGCAGCATTTTCGCCGTCGCCTTCCCTATGCCCGAAGAAGCGCCGGTTATCAGGACGATGTCGCTCATTATATATTCCTTATATTACGGGGCCGCGGGACTCAGACGCTCAAGCGGCCCGTTTTCAGCAGGGCCATGGAGCTGAAGGTCCTGGCCCAGAAATTCGCCTTCTCCTCCGCGGGATACTTGAAGAAATCTATGCTCCACCCGTAGCGCGGGTCTATGTAGAGATCGCGGAGCACATTGGCGGCGTGCTTCGGCTTCCAGTCCGCGTAGATGATCATATCGTAGACGAAGCCCATCATATTCTTGGGCTGCAGCGCCATCGGGTTCGGCTCGAACAGCATATGCCTGGCGAAGGGCGTCACCCGGCCGTCGCGCCTGGCGCGCTCCAGCGCCTCACCCCTCGGCAGGTCTTCGGTAAGGTCGAATTCCCGGTGGAATTCGAAAAGCTGGCTGCGCTTATACTCGCCGATGAGATCGACAAGGCTGTCGCCCGCCTCCCGGATAACGCCGGAGAACCGCTCCGCGTGGTCCGCGGCCCTGCCGAGGTCCCACATGCAGTCCACCACGCGGTCCATATCCGGCTCTTCGACCGCGCTTTTCCCGTCGTAAACCGCGCCCACCACGTCCACCAGCGGCGGGTGATGGAAGAAGAAGTACTTGTCGTGGTTCTTCTTGTGCAGGCTGAACGGGCTCCTGAGCGAGCGCATGAACGGCGAACCCTCCGCCCAGGAATTGTCGAAATTGATGCAGCGGTCCGCGCTGTCCGAAACGGTAACGGGAAGCAGGCCCTTCGCCTCGTTATCACTGAACGCCGAAATGGTTATGAGCGAGATGTATTCCGCCAGCTTGCCCAGGCCGCTGAACATCTTCGCCGCCCCGAGCGAGACGCCCCAGCGCCGCTTAATATCCCTCTCGTCGATGTAGAGGCAGGCCCGTATCAGGTCCTCCTCCAAGGCGCCGATCCCGTCCAGCTCGGCCGCCGCGCGCGTGCCCAGCGGGTTCCGCCAGATCAGGTGCGCCCCGGAAGGCGTATAGTCCAGCAGGTAGGGCAGGCCGCGCTTCCTGAAATATTTTTCGACGAAGCGGAAGACCGGGTCCATCTGCTTGAACCAGTAGCGCTGGGACTCCTTGTCGGTGTAAAGCTTGTGGTTCTCGCCCAGCAGGAAGATCTCGAAGTCCAGCGGCATCAGCACGGAGCCGCTGCGCTCCCCGATTATAGGCAGGTGCACCTGCATCCCTTTGTGGACGGTGAATTTTTCCAGCTGGTCGACGGGCTCTACCGCCACCAGGAAAGAGGGGTCCCAGCCGTCGGCCAGCAGGTCCCTGCCCGCGGCCACGACATAATGGAAACCGCCGAAGCAGTTCTTCAGCCTGCCGAAAACCCTTGAATAATATTCCTGCGGCGTCATGACGACAAGGCGCCCTAGGCGGCCCGCCTGTGTTGCGCCTCTATTCCTCCTCGTCCTTTTCCTTGTCGGCGTCCAGCAGTTTCCCCATCTGGTCCTGCAGAAGCTGGTTGGGCTGGGAATCCTGCGCCTTAGTGACGGCTTCCGTGCCGGGGTCCTTGCTCTCGCTGCCTTCGCCCAGCGCGGCCTTCAGGGCCATGAAAGCCATCAGGGCGCCCAGGAACATTGCCCCGTACCCCATCAGCTTCTGGTCGAATTCCGAGACCAGCTTCCAGCCCGCGTAGATAACCACGGCCGCAGCCGCCGCGGCCAGCAGCGCCACTATCTTGGCCAGGCCCTTGACCCACGGCACGGCGGACTTAGCCATGGCCTTGGCGATCATCAGCAGAGCCGCCCAGGCGAGGATGGCGTACATCATCATATCCCTGTACTTCTTCCACGGCGAGGCGTCTTCCGGCTTCGGCACTTCGGGCGGGGTGTATTGGCTCTTGTTCACGCTGGGATCGCTGGCCCGCAGCACGCCGCCGTCAGACATCCCGCCGCTTAAACCGGCCCCGCCGTTGGGCGTGCCTATACCGCCGGCACCGGCCTGGCCGCCGAAAGCCTCGCCGGCCTGGGACTTGGCGGTTTCATAAGTGGATTTAGCCGCGCTGCCGCTTTTTGCGCTGGCGAACTTGGCCTGGCCGAAGGAGCCTTTCTTCGCGGCGCTGGAGGACTTGCCGGCCGCGCCGCTCTTGGCGACCGGCTTAGGGGAACCCTTCATGGCCGAGGCTGCGCCCTTCGCGGCGGCCGCGCCGTCAGCCGAACCCGACGGGGCCGGCAGGCTTACGGCTGAACCGCCGCCCGAACGCCCGCCGCCGCCACCGCCGAAGCCGCCGGAAGACACAAGCCTGCCGCCGCCGGAACCGCCGCCGCCGGCGTCGGCCCCTTCAGTTTCCGGAACCTGTGCGGAACCGTCCGCAGGCCCTGTGCCGGCCCCGGGCTTCTCCGCGGCAACATCTTTAGCCGCGTCTTCCTTGGCGGGCGCTGCCTGCTCCTCGCCGATAAATCCCTGGTTCGTGTCCCTGAACATTTCCAGCGAAGAAGCGGTTCCCTGCTGGGGGTTCATCCCGGGTATCTGGCCGCCGGGAACGCTGCCGGAACTGAAGGCCGCGGCGCCCATGCCCGGCATCGGCAGGTCCAGCATCCAGTATGTTCCGGCCGCGGCCGCGCAGACTATAACCGACGCCAGCAGGAACGAAGCCTTGCCGCCAAACAGCCCGCCGCCCGCGGCCGCGCCGATCTTGGCGCCGATGGATTGAGGAATGAGCGCCGGGCCCGAAACGGCGCGGGCCGCGCCCGACGCTATGCCGGCCGAGCCTGAAGCCGCGCCTGCCGAGCCGGAGGCGTCGGCGGCGGCGCCGATAGCGCCCTGTCCTGCCGTTCCGGAAGCGGGCCCGGAAGCGGGCACGAAACCTTTTTTCTTTTTTTCTTCTTCGTCTTTTTTATTTTCCGCCGGCTGGTCGTTCATAAGGTCCCCCGTTAAAAACACCGCCCCCCGTCATGCAATAACGCCTGTCATTACCATTATAATATTTCCCCCGCCCAAAATCACCTGCCGCAGTTCAGCCGCTCCGGTCCTACCCATTCATCCCAGGAAGCCTTGTAGCCGGTATAATGGACGAACGCCTTCCCCGCGTTTTTTTTAAGGACCACGGCCGGATAGCAGTCCCCGTTCCAGTCCACTGAAACCTGCTCCCCGGCCGGTGGGGCGGCCTTCGCGGCCGCCGGCGGCGCCCCGGCTATGCGGTCGCTCATCACCCATTCGTCCCACGAGGAGGACCAGCCTGGATAGGTTACCCGGTGGAACAGGTCCCGGACCTCCAGGACCTTCGCCGCATAGGGCCTGTCCCCCCACCTGACCGACACTTCGGAACCGGCGGGGTAGGCCCTGAACTCTATCCTGGCCGCGCC
>CAZJUL010000150.1:864-7158 GCA_964549095.1 uncultured Elusimicrobiaceae bacterium | reverse complement strand
CCGTTGCCCGCCATGTTGGCGGCCATGGTCACCTTGGTGCGCCCGCGGCCTGTGAAGAAAGCCGACAGCGCGGTATTCACCGTGACCAGCACGCCGCCTGAGTTCAGGATGGCGAAATACTGCTTTTCCAGGGCCTTCACTCCTTCGGGGTGCCCGGAAACGCCTATAATGTAAAGCCCCGCCGGCGTAAGCGCCAGCAGTATGAGACCCGAGATGAGCCCCAGCCAGACCCCCTGCCAGACGGCCACTGAAACGCTGGCCGTCTTCCCCTTGCCGTAATACTGCGAGACGAAAGCGTTGGTGTACGAGGTGGTCCCCATGAAAAAGCAGATGAAGGTGAAGCTGAGGATGCCCGCCGGGACACAGGCCGCCAGCGCGTCCGCGCTGTAGCGCGACAGGAAGACGCGGTTGATGAACTGCATCACGGTATTGGAAGCGGTGGAGATGATGAGCGGGTAGGCCACTGCGAGCAGTTCCCCGAGCCCCCCTTCCCCGCGGTATTTGCTCATAGCATGTCCCCGTAAGCCCCTTCCAGAAGGTCGCCTTCGGCTATGCCCAGCCGGCGCATCAGCCCTTCGGCTTCGGCGCGGCCGGCTTCGGGGTCCTCGCCTTCCGCCAGGCAGACTTCCAGCTCAATGAACCGGCCCAGGCCCTCCACTTCGTCGAAGTGTATCCTGGTCCGGCCGCAGAGGAAAAGCGTGCGGCGCTTCTTTACTGTTTTCTTTTCGCCGAAGGCGGCGGCCAGAACCTTTTTAAGGGAAGCGGGATCGGGCACCGGGGAAAAAGAATATTCGGAGCTCTTCGGGCCTTTGATGTCGCCGCGGCGGTAGAAGATAAGGTAACTGCCCTTCTCACCCTGTTCGCGCAGCTTAAGGCGGCCCTCCGGGCAGTTGAAAAAAGTGCCTTCCTGCAGGAGTTCTTCCGCGGGGCCGGACAGCCCGGCGGCCAGCCTGCGCTGGGCGTCCCAATCCGAAGCCCTGGCTTTTATCTCGATGTTGACCGGCGTAGCTGCCTCCGGGATGCAAAATATATCTTTCCCGCCGGCTCCTGCAGCCGGGACGGGCACTGTTCGCGGTT
This sequence comes from uncultured Elusimicrobiaceae bacterium, assembly GCA_964549095.1. Taxonomy (GTDB): domain Bacteria; phylum Elusimicrobiota; class Elusimicrobia; order Elusimicrobiales; family UBA9959; genus JAHJSU01. Next base: position 6,081 of record CAZJUL010000150.1, on the reverse strand, counting down.
TTTCAGACCGGCTCAGACCAGGCTGGCGAACTCTTTCGCGGGCCGGCGCCAGGCGCGCGGGAGCAGTTTGGCTCCGGGCCTCAGCCAGCCTACGGCGATAATGACCGGGATGACTTTATCGGCGGCGATACCGAACTCTTTTTTCAGCGCGTCCTCGTCGAAGCCGTCCATCGGGTGCGTCTCCAGCCCCAGGCCGCGCGCCGCCAGCATCACGCTCATGGCGAAGAACGACGCGTTCTTAACGGCGAACAGCCTGCGCCGGGGGCCGTCTTTTTCCCCGTAATGCTTGCCGGCGAACATTTTCATGCCTTCGGCCGTTTTCGCGTCCATATAGCCCAGCTCTACGGAACTGGCCATGGCCCTGTCCATATTCTCTTCCAGCCCCGCCGGGTCGGCCACCACGATAAGCACGGCCGAGGCCTCTTCCGCCTTCGGCTGGCCCATGGCGCATTTGCGGAGCGCCTTTTTCCGCTCGGGCGACCGCACGGCTATCACCCGCCACGGCTGAAGGTTCAGCGACGACGGCGCCAGGGCCGCCAGTTCCAGCAGTTCGTTTATCTTCTCATCCGGCAGCGCCTTTTCGGCGTCGAAAAAGTTGATAGCCCTGCGTCCCTTGACCGCTTCAATAATATCCATAATATCCTCCTCCATTGACCGTCAGTTAACTACCTTTCCGTCCCGGAGCTCAAGGATGCGGTCGGCCGCTTTGGCAAGCTCCTGGTTATGGGTGACCATTATCACCGCTATGCCCTGCCCCGCCAGGCCGCGCAGTATATCCCTTATCTCGTCGGTGCGCCGGCTGTCCAGGCTGCCGGTCGGCTCGTCGGCCAATATGACCTTCGGCCCGTTGATGAGCGCCCGCGCCACCGCTACCCGCTGCATCTCCCCGCCCGACAGTTCCCCGGGCAGGTGGCCGGCCCGCTTCTCCAGGCCCAGCGTCTTCATAACTTCCCGCGCGTCCCTGGCGCCGGGTGCGCGGTAGAAAACCCCGGGCAGCATTATATTTTCTTCCACGGTGAGCGTGGGGATTAGGTAGAACTTCTGGAATATATAGCCGAACATTTCGCGGCGCAGCCGCGTAAGCTCCCCCTCTGAAAGCTCCCGGCCGGCGCCGAATATCTCCCGGCCGCCGACGCTCAGGCTGCCGTGCGACGGGTTGTCCAGGCAGCCGATAAGGTTCAATAGCGTGGTCTTACCCGAGCCGGACGGCCCGACGATGGCAGCCATTTCTCCGGCGCGCGCCTCGAAACTCACCCCGTCCACCGCCCGCACCTCTTCGGCGCCCCGGCGGTATATCTTGCTCAGGCCCCTCGCGGATAATATTATGTCGCCGGGCATATTATTGTTCCCCCTCTATGCGGATGGCTTCCAGCGGGCGCACGCGGGCCGCGCGCCAGGCCGGGTAGAGGCCCCCGGCCAGCCCGCCGGCGACCATCAGCCCGAAGGCGAAGGCCGATATGCGCCAGTCCAGCGCTATCAGGCTGCCGTTCGGCGCGTAGGGCAGGAAGTACCGCACGGCCGCCTCGGCCAGCCGCGCGGTAATAAAAGCCAGCCCGATGCCGGCCGCCCCGCCGAAGCCGCAAAGCAGCGCCGTCTCCATCCAGATCATCCGGAACACGTCGAAGGGCATCGCGCCCATGCTCTTGATGATGCCTATCTCGGCGTAACGCTCCAGCACCGACATAAGGATGGTGTTTATCACTCCCGCCATCGCGATGATAAGCGCTATGCCGGCGATGCCCAGCACTATCACGCGCGCGCTGTTAACCAGGTTCATGATAGTGGTCTTGACCTGCGCCATCGAGACCACCTGCACGTCGGGCAGGTCGTAAAGCTTGTTCTCGAAGGCCGCCATATCGGCATCCTTTTTCACCTTGATGCCCAGCCCGGTCAGCTTGCCCTGTTTTTTAAAGAATTTCTGCACCGCGCCTATTGGCAGGAAGATGGTCCCGTCGTCCTGCGTGCCCGACCGTTTGAGTACGCCTACCACGGTTATTTCCTTATCCACGCCGGGGATCAGCATTTTATCGCCGATCTCCCTTGTTTCAAGCTCCGCTGCCTCGTAGCCCAGCACGACCTCAGCCGCGTTATTGTCCTTGAACCAGCCGCCCTGCTTGAATTCCAGGTAGGGCTTCATTCCCGGGAAAGTGGCGGCGTCCACGCCCAGGTAGGCCGCTATCGCCCCGTTCTCACCCTTGTCCGGGTCGAATACACCGTGCATCAGCATGGGAGTGACCTTATCCACCTCCGGATTCTTATAGACCGTTTTGACCACATCCTCCGGCATATAGCGCAGGCCGGTGCCGCCCTTCAGCATTAGCGTCGCCGCTTCGTACGGACAGCCCTTGGCGGTCAGCAGCACCTGGAAGCCCATATTGTCTATGTCCCGGTTAAGGCCCTGCTGGTAGCCGCGGTTGAAGCCGAGCAGCGTGGCCAGCACCCAGGCCGAGAGCATTATGCCCCCGGCAGTGAGCGCGGTGCGCGTTTTTTTGCGCAGCAGGTTCTTATAAGCTATCGCGTATATGGTCATTTAGCCGCCTTAGAAAACACAAGTTCGTCCAGCAGTATAAGGTTCTTCTTAACCGCGCGCATTACCGAGCGGAAGTCCTTAACGGCTTTGGCCGGGGCTTTTATTTTAGCGGCGGCTGAGCCGGCCGCGGCCTTCCCGGCGGCCGGGTCGTAGCCTTCCAGGTCCTTCAATGAAAGCCCCGCGAACTGCGCGCCGAAATCTTTGGAACGCAGGTCCTTCGCCGCGCGCGAGGTCAGCTTCTGTATATAAAAAGCCTTAATGGCGCCCTTCAGGTCAAGGGCCAGGAAAACCTGTATGCCGCCGTATTCGCCCTTCTGGTTCACGCCGTGTATGTACCCGGCCGGTTCAGTGCCCCTGAATATCTCGTAAAGGGTGTACGGCACCTCCATTGTTTCGTAAAGGCCCTTGAACTTGTCGCCCAGCCGCTTCTCCACGCGCTCCAGCAGGGGCTGCCCGCCGGCGGTTTTTATGGAAAGATACCGGGTCTTGTAGGTGCCGCCGGGGAAAAGCCTGGCCACGTCCCGGTCGGGGTCGTTCAGGTCGCAGCCTACCGCCGCGAAGGCCCCTGCGGGTACGGCGGCGAGAGCGAGGAATAGCAGTATTCTTTTCATATAGGCAGGTAATAGTAAATCTGGGTTACCGCGCGCTTATCGTACATCATATCCTCATATTCCAACATGGCGCGTACTGTCAGGTCCTGGGTTGCGGCATACGAAACCCCGGCAGCGAGCGCCCAGCCTTCCATCATTTCCATGCCGGAATAAACCGCCTGGGCTTCCAGCTTCAGGCGGCTCTCGTCCAGCAGGTTCAGCCCCAGCCGCCCCAGCCCGGCCAGGTAAGCCGCTCCGCGCATATTGCCGCCGCGCAGGTCAGCCCGCAATTCCCAGCGGTCCCACAGCAGGGAGAGGTCCGCGCCGGAGGCGCTGTAAGGCTTTACCGCGCCGTCCGTCACTGCGTAGCCGGTTATCCCCTGTATGCGCCCGGCGGAGGCGTATACCCCCGCCGTATAATTATCGCGGTTCAGCACGCCTTTTGAGATACGGCAGGAGGCCGCACGGGTGCCAGGCGCCGCAAGACGCATTCCGGAACCCGTAGTCAGTGAGAAGGCCGCGTCCCCCCAGTCGAAATCCCGGCTGGCTCCCAAGCCCCAGTCGCGGTCGAAGCCGTAGCCGTACATCGGCAGGGTCTGCAGCAGCGCGCCGTGCGCGTCGAAATAACTTTCCAGCCCGGCGGCAGCGCGGTTATGCCCGGCCCACACATAGGCGAAAGGGGTCTTAAGACGGAGATAAGCGTTGTAAACCTGCGGTTCCAGCCGGTTGGGGGCGTCCTTATCCCAGGCCAGGCGGCCCTGCACGGCCAGCGCGCCCAGGTCGCCGGAAGCCGAAGAGAATTTCCGCAGCAGGTCGAACCCGGCTGAGGATTTCTGCATCGCCTCGCGGGACGACATGGAATGATAGACCGCGGACCGCTCCGCCGAGGAATAGCCGCCCACGGCCTGGGCTTCAAGATAAAGCAGGCTTTCGCCGGCGGCGGCCGGCAAGGGCGCGGCCAGCAGGCTAAATATTAAACAGAACTTGGCCGGCATAGATCTCTTTCCCGCCTTCCTTGATCCTTATCACTACCTGCCACTCGCCCGGCATAACAAGGTCGAAAGGCATCAGGTAGTCGCCCTTCTTGTTCTTCACGAACCCGGTAGAGAGGTCGTGCGCGCGCATGGACGGCATCCCCGTTTCGCCGATGATCTCGCAGGCGGTGTTGCGTGAGCCGTCCTTATTGAACGCCTGAACTTTGACTATGACCGAACCCAGCTTGGGCTTTTCGGCGAATTTCCAGGTGAACCAGCCGCCGCCCTGCAGGTTTTCCTTCACTCCCTCGGCGGGCAGCGCGGGGATCGTTAAAGGTACCGTAGCGGACTGGGCCGCCGTCCCGGCGCCGGGGGCCCGTTCAGGGGAGCCTTCCCTGCAGGCGGAACAGAGCAAGAGCGGGACAAGAACAACTGCGAAAAGATATTTCTTCATATATTTATTCCCTTAAACTTCCGCAATAGGACAAACGCCGGCGCGAAGGACGCGCCGGGGAGGGACGGCCCGCGATCGAGGGTAAAAACCTGGTGGCCTTTCGGATCTACGGGACTATCTTGAAGACTTTGTCGCCGTCCTGAACTTTGCCCGGGACTTTCACGCCCGCGGTCTGCCCTTTTACGGCTTCGTTCACGCTGACCTTTTCCACCTGCATGGATTCCACCGGGGTCGTGATATCAGTGGTATTGCCTTTGATATGGATGGTGTCGCCGACCTTCAGCGATTCCGACACTTCCACCATGCCCACGCTCACGCGCCCGAAAAAATGCGTTATTTTACCGACTTCTATTTCCGCCATATACGCTCCTTCTGCTGTGCGGCCCTTTCCGTTTTCCCGGGCCGGCTCTTTGTTATGATACAAAATAACGACGGCTGAAAGCCGCGCCTTGTGCGGCCCCTACGCAAGTATGGCCGTCTGTTGCACACCGTGCTTTTTACGGCACCTACTCAAGTATTGTATTATATCCTTGAATTCACGATATGAGGGGTTTCAGAAAATGAAAAAGATCTTTTTCAGCCTTTGCCTGCTGGCCGCGTACGGTTACGGCCCGGGACTTCTCTTTGGACAGGAAAGCCTGCTGGTCAGGACCATAAAGGGGAACGCCG
>CAZJUL010000150.1:0-854 GCA_964549095.1 uncultured Elusimicrobiaceae bacterium | reverse complement strand
TATAATTTACGCGGCAGCGTACTCCCCGGACGGCAAGCACATCGCGTCGGGCGGGGTGGACACCGCCATAAAGATCTGGAACGTGGACGACGGCTCGCTCGCGCAGTCTTTCCCCGGGCACAGAAGCTTCATCAACGCCCTGGCGTATTCCCCCGACGGCAAGACCCTGGTCTCCGCCTCCGAGGACGGGATGATAAAGATCTGGGACGCCGAAACCGGAAAATGCTCGGACGGTCAAGGGGTATAACGACGCGGCCTCCTCGCTGGTCTTTTTCCCGGACGGCGCCCGCTTCGCCTCGGCCGGCGGCGACGGCATGATACGCCTCTGGCGGCTGAACTCCAAAAAGCCCTACAAGGCCATAAACACCCAGTCCGGCTACGTCTATTCGGTGGCCGTTTCCTCCGACGGCTCCCGGCTGGCCTCCGGCGCCGCCGACCGCAACATAAAGCTCTGGAACGCTGACACCGGCGCGCGCCTGATGACCTTCGAAGGCCACGTCGACACCGTAAATTCCGTCGCCTTCAACAGGGTCGCCAACTACCTGGCCTCCGCCAGCGACGACGGCCTGGTCAAGATATGGCGGCTCAGCGACGGCATCTGCATAAAGACTTTCACCGGACAGCAGCGCCCCTTTTACGCCGTTTCCTATTCCCCGGACGCCGGCTACATCTTCGCCGCAGGCGGGGATAAGATGGTAACCGCCTGGCGCGTGGCCGACGTTATGCAGCCCAGGACCTTCAGCGGACACGGCGGGCAGATAAAGTCGCTTTCTCTTTCACCGGACGGGAAATACATGGTTTCCGGCAGCTACGACAAGACCATAAAGCTGTGGCTCACCCCCTGGGAAGCGGAC
>CAZJUL010000149.1:1901-7176 GCA_964549095.1 uncultured Elusimicrobiaceae bacterium | reverse complement strand
CTGCCGGGTATAGGTCTCGGCGTTGGCGGCCACGGCCGCGTGGTCCAGCACGGGGCGCGTGGAATCCCGGCCGGACGGGTCGCCCACCTGCGCCGTGAAATCGCCTATGATCAGGACCGCGGTATGGCCCAGGTCCTGGAACTGGCGCAGCTTGGAGAGCACCACGCTGTGGCCCAGGTGCAGGTCGCGGCTGGTGGGGTCCACGCCCAGCTTCACGCGCAGTTTCTTGCCGGAGGAAAGTTTTTTCGCCAGCTCTTCCGGGCTGTCGATGCGTACCGTGCCCCTTTTCAGTTCGTTCAGAGTGTTTTCAATGGTCATTTCTTTCTTCCGTGCTCCAGCACTTCCGCCCCGTAGATCAGTTCGCCTTTCAGGTCCCTGTACTCCGCACCGGCGTGCGTCCACAGGAAATCGGCGCATTCGGCGCTTTTCATCACGGCCCTTTTATTCAGCACTTTCGTGTCGTATTCTTTCACATCGCAGAGATATTCGGTCCCGCCTATCTTCAGGCGCTCGCGCCTTTCCTTCACGTGGTGCGGCGGGCGCTGGGGGATCAGGAACGTTCCCTCGTAAAGTTTAAAGAGGTCCGCGTTGCCCTCGTTGGGCAGCTCGGTCTCTTTCCCGCCGTCCAGCAGCACCAGCCTGTCCACGGTGTTGTTCTTCCGGTTGAACGGGGTGTCGGTCACGAACTGCTTCCAGGCCCTGGCCTCCTTCCCGCTGCTCCATTCGACCAGTATTTCAAGTTTGTTGCCGTTCTTGGAGAGCACCTGTTCCGTCAGGATGACCGGCTCGGGCCGGTATGAGCCGCTGTACCTGTAAACGACATAGTCGCCGGCTTCGTATTTAGAGGTCTCAGGCATAGGTTTGCAGGCCCAAAGCGCAGAGAGGCAAAGGAAACAAAGTCCCGCCCTTTTCATAATCAAATATTTTATTACTTTTTAACGGGAAAAAGTAATAGTAATTACGGCGTCGCCGCGGGCGGGGAGCCCGGCGGGGGAAAAGGCCGGGCGAAAAACGGGAGGAAGCTCCCCGGAAAAGCGCCGAAGGATGATGCGATCGCGCCGCATCATCCTTCAGGCCAAACGGTCTTTTTTATCAGAATTCGCTGCCGCTCAGGCCGGCGTAGATCAGCGCGCCGCCGCGGAGGGCGGAAAGCGCCGCGCCTATCTCGCTGTTGGCCACGGCCAGGCAGCCGAAAGAGCGGCCCTGCCGAACGTTGGCTTCCCTGACGTAATTGGAATCGTGGAGCACCACGGCCCTGGAGAGGGCGTTGGAATTGGTGGAGGACAGGCCGTGCAGGCGCATCGATTTGCCGTGCTTGCCCGTGTAGAGGACGCCGGTGAGGTAGAAACCCAGCGAGGAGGCTTTCGAGTTCGGGGTGTTGCTGAACCGGGTGGCGAAGCCGTCGCCGTCCGGGTCGGAGCCGGTCCCGTGCGCCACGCGCATCCCGCGGGAGGCGCCGGACTGCAGGTCGACTATCCAGAAGCGCTGCTTGCTGGAATGCCTGGAAAAATCCACTATGCCGATATAGCGCTTGTTCTGTATCCTGTCCTGGTTGGAGCTGAAATAATCCATGGCCTTGCGCTTGAGGTCTTCGGGGACCTCGCCGCCCTGGCCGCTGATGTCGGCGCGGGGTTCCTTCTGCTGCGGCTGCTGGTAAACCGGCTGCTGCGCGGGCTGGTGGAAAGGCTGGAAGCCGGGCTGCTGGTACTGCTGGGGCTGCGCGGCGGCCTGCGCGGGTTCCTGCTTGAAAGGGTCTTCTGGGAGCTGGGCCGGGTCTACGGGGTCATAGGGCTGGCCCTCATAATAGACTTCCTCTTCCTGGTCGTCTTCAAGCGCGCCGTCCACCTGCGGGACCTCGGTCGAAGGGTTCGCTATCTCTATGTCGCCGTTAGGGCTGAACAGCAGCTGGAAGATTATCGCTATCAGCTTGGCCAGGCCCGCTATCGGGTTGGGCTGTATCTCGTGCTGGGCGGTCGCGGATTTTTCCTTTAAGGAGGAGGTGTCGATGCCGATATTCTCGGCGGAGCGCCGCTGGCTCTCCAGGTTCTTCGCGTTGACCAGCCCGGAAGAGGTCAGGGCCGCTACCAGCATCATTATCACGATCTTTTTCATAACTCCTCCTGTGAATATTGTAGCACTGCCGGCGGAAGCTTAACAGGGATAGAAGCACCAGGCCCGCATAGGACTTTAGGCCCATATGCCGGAGGCGGGTTCGCGCGAAGCCTGCGCCGCGGAATGTGCGGATTTTTCAAAGTTATTGAAAGCAAGAACGCCGGAACTTCCGGCGTTCGTACCAAGGCGGGACTGATTTATTTTGAGGCCTACTTGGCCGGGGGTTTGCCGGCGGTCTTTATCTGCAGCTTGACCGAACCTTTAGCGCCGCCCCGGATCTCCTGCACGTAGACCGAGTAGCCGTAAAACTCGGCGGTGCCGCCGGCGCGCAGGTCGAACCGCTGTTCCTGCGGGGGTGTTCCGCGGTTCAGCAGGACCAGCGCCACCTCCAGGCCGTGCTTCTTCTCGCCGGCGCTGCCGGTATAATCGGATTCGCTTATGCTCGAAAGGCCTATCCTCAACCCTTCGAAATTGGCCGTGGTACCCTGCCTTATCTCTATCACCTGGCCCTCCCCTAACGGCGCGGTATCTACCGGCTTGCAGCCGGCGGCCAGCACGAAGGCGGCCAGCATAAAGGCATGCCTCTTTCCAGTGTTCCCGGCGCAAACGCGGCGTATCGTGTTCACAATTTTTTTCATAAAAGGGATCTTCTACTTAATGGGATTTATCGCCACATACGAGTAATTTTTCTGGAACTCTTCAAGGGACAGCGTAGCGTGGTTGTAGCCCCAGGGATTTCCCAGGGAGATGGTCTTTTTATCCAGGTCCACGCCCTTATAGTAATAGGCGTGCCCCCCGACCACGTCCTTGTTCGAGACCGACGATTTGCTGGCCATCGTTATCGCGTAGCCTTTTTTGTCCCAATCCGCGAACTGTTCCAGGGTCACCGAAGACGCGGAAAATTTCTGACTTTTCTTGCCGGTCAGCTGCTCCATCGCGTCTTCGGGCCAGCCGCCGCTGGCGATATCGTTGTAGTCGCCGTGGAACTGGGCGTAAGCCTTTTCCATGGCCATCACCCAGGTTTCCAGCTTTCCGTTGGAGGCCTGGTCCCCGAACTGGGCGAAGACGGGATTACCGTTCTTATCGAGGGGGAACGTATTGTCCACCGTCACCGTTTTCTTGCTGAAATCATCCTTCCAGAATTCCCACCAGTGCTTCTTCTTGTTGAAGTCCACGGAGATCGTGCCGTCGTCGTTCTGGCGCATCATGTTCTTGATCCGGTCCGGGTCCTGCCTGGAGATCGCGGCCACCGAGGCGAGGTAATAGCAGTCCCCTATCCCGCCCTGGTTGACGTCGCTGGCGTCGATATTGGAGGCGTCGCCCCCGCCGTCCACGAACAGCTCGCCGTCGACTTCCCCGTAATCCACGTCGGGGATAGACGAGCAGCCGAAAATCCAGAACTTGCAGTTCAGCTTGTCGAATTTGGGGTTAGAGGCGCCCGTCTTGCCGCTTTTCGCGCAGTTGGCCGCGTCCGCCGCGGAAGTGGGAGTCCCGGAGGCGGCAAGCGGGTTCCCGGAATAGCCCAGGCCGGCGATAGCGCCCGAGCGCCCGGCTAGGTTCAAGCCGCCCGCGTTAGCGGGGGCCGCGCCGGACTTGGAAGTCGCGGCGGGCGTCTCCGCGGCGCCGGCGCAGAGGCGCGTGGTGGAGCGCAGCTTCTGCATCGTGCGGTTAAGCTTTACCCTGAGCTGCTGGCGGCCGCTTTCCTTCTTGCAGGCTTTGATCTGGCTGTTCAGCGAGGCCATTTCCTTTTCGAGGAGCTCCATGGACCTGACGCATTGCGAGGCGGACATGGAGGCCGCCGCGGCGTCAGCAGCGCCGAAGAACGGCCAGAGCGACAGCAGGAGCGAGGAAACTACCGGGTAAAGAATAGCGCGTTTCATATATGGTTCCTCTTACAACGAATATAGTATACATTCCGGAACCGCTCCGCGCAAGGGGGGCGAAAGCCCGGCCGGGCGCAAAAAAGCCCGGGGTCCGGCCCCGGGCTTTTAGCGGCTGCTCCCCGTTCAATACCGGTAATGGTCCGGCTTGTAGGGGCCTTCCACTTTCACGCCGATGTAGTCGGCCTGTTCCTTCGTCAGCTTCGTCAGCTTCACGCCGATCTTGGCCAGGTGCAGGCGGGCCACCTCTTCGTCTAGGTGTTTGGGCAGCCGGTAAACGCCGACTTCCATCTTCTTCGTCCACAGCTCCAGCTGCGCCAGCGTCTGGTTGGAGAAGGAGTTGCTCATCACGAAGGACGGGTGGCCCTTCGCGCAGCCGAGGTTCACCAGCCGGCCGTCGGCCAGCAGGTAGATGGAGCGGCCGGTAGGCAGGTCGTAGCGGTCCACCTGCGGCTTTATGTTCAGCTGCTTCACGCCTTTCGCGGCTTTAAGCGCGGCCACCTGAATCTCGTTGTCGAAGTGCCCTATATTGCAGACTATGGCCTGGTCCTTCATCTTCAGCATGTGCTCCAGGCGTATGATATCGCGGTTGCCGGTGGTGGTGACGTACACGTCGCCCTCGCCCAGCGTGTCCTCTATCGGCTTCACCTCGAAGCCTTCCATCGCGGCCTGCAGCGCGCAGATCGGGTCTATCTCGGTCACTATCACGCGGGCGCCGAAGCCGTGCATGGAGCGGGCGCAGCCCTTGCCCACGTCGCCGTAGCCGCAGACCACGCAGACCTTGCCGGCTATCATCACGTCGGTGGCGCGCTTGATGCCGTCGGCCAGAGATTCGCGGCAGCCGTAGAGGTTGTCGAACTTGGACTTGGTCACTGAATCGTTCACGTTGATGGCGGGGACCAGCAGCTTGCCGGCCTCGAACATCTGGTAGAGGCGGTGCACGCCGGTGGTGGTCTCTTCTGAGACGCCCTTCCAGTCCTTCACGGCCGCGTGCCAGCGGCCGGGGGAGGACTTAAGGATGGCCTTCAGGCAATTATTCAGCTCCTGCTCGTCCTCGCCGCCGGCCTTTGCATCCAGGATCTTCGGGTCGGCCTCGGCTTCGCAGCCGCGGTGCATCATCATCGTGGCGTCGCCGCCGTCGTCCACGATGAGCTGCGGGCCCCTGCCGCCGCCGAAGTCCAGCGCGCGCTCGGTGCACCACCAGTACTCGGCCAGGGTCTCGCCCTTCCAGGCGAACACGGGCACGCCGGTCTTCGCTATCGCGGCCGCGGCCTGGTCCTGGG
>CAZJUL010000149.1:0-1891 GCA_964549095.1 uncultured Elusimicrobiaceae bacterium | reverse complement strand
AAAATGTTGCAGGAGCACCAGCGCACTTCCGCGCCCAGCGCGCCAAGCGTCTCTATCAGCACGGCGGTCTGCGTGGTCATGTGCAGGGAGCCCATCACGCGCGCGCCCTTAAGCGGCTTCTTCGCGGCGTATTTTTCGCGTATGGCCATCAGGCCCGGCATTTCTTTTTCCGCGATGTCTATCTCGCGGCGGCCCCAGGCGGCCAGGCTGATATCCTTCACTTTGAAGTCGTTCTTCATGGTTTTCCTGCTCTCCTTTACCGAAGTGGTCATAGTGCCTCCGTTGAAATATCAGGATAAGTATATCTTTTTCCCCTATGGAGGGGGAATAGGCGGGCCGCCTACCGGCCTTCGAAAAACTTTATGAAGCGGTCTATGTGCTTGCGGAACTGGAAGGAGGTTATAAGGTGCCCCTGGCCGGTGCGGACGACGGAAGGGTAACGGCCCTCGCCGGGCCGCGAGAAGGCCGCGTAAAGTTTTTCCTGGTACAGGTCCGGCACGAAATTATCGTTGTTGCCCATCACCATGATGAGGTCTTCAGGGGCGCGCAGGCAGCCGAAGTCCAGCGGGTCGAACTTCATGACGCCGGTGACATAGGCCCGGAAATCCTCAATGGTTGCCAGTCCTTCCGCCTTCATCCTGGCGTTGCGCACCTTCTCCAGCGCGTTGAACTGCGTGTCCGCTACGATCCCGGGCAGGTCGCCGCCGCCGGCTATCTCGCCGGCTTTCTTTATGCGCTGCTCGACGCCGAACAGCAGCACGGCCCTGATGGCGCCCATGCTGATGCCGAAGGCGTAGAGCTTTTCCCTGTCCGCTTCGGGGAAGGTTTCCAGCAGGTCCACGCACATCCGGCCGGCCACCACTTCCTGCTGCAGCAGCTCGTTCATTTTTATCAGCGGGCGCGTCTTGTCGGTCAGCGAGCCCTGGGGGATAATGAGTACCGCGTTATAGCCGTTCTTGGCGAAATACATAGCGGCCCAGTCGCTCACCGACTTCTGGCCCATGAAATGCATGGGGATAATCACCGTCGGGCGCGGCCCGGGCAGGTAAGTCCTGTAATAAGTGTATTTCTGTATATACCCGCCGCCGGATGCGGTGGCGTCTGCTACGCGCAGCTCCAGGTCCTCCACGAAATAATTTTCCCGGGCGGCGCCGGGCAGCCTGGTGAAAGAGAGGGCGTCGGCCTTGTTATAATCGAAGAGCGCCAGTTTCTGCTGCGCCGTGACGGCGGAGGGCGGCTGGCCGGGATACTCGGCCTGCGGGGCGGGCAGTGAAAAATCTTCGGCGGGTGCCGGGGTGCCGGCCTGCTCCAGCGCGGTCCGGGCGAAAAGGGGGAGATTCAAAAGTAAAAGGGACAATGCGGGCGCAATGATCTTAGATGCCTTATTCATTCAAGTTTCGCCTCCGTGCGATATAAATATTATATCCCGAAGACGGAATAAGGACATGAGCAGAAAGGGAAATAAAGCCCGGTCTTTAGCACTAACCAGAACCGGGCTGAAAGGCCAAAGGACGGCAGCGTCTTTTCACTGCAGAACGCTCTTGCCGGAACCGCGGTTTTGCGGTACGCCGTCTTTTCCCAAGGACCGGCTCCGCTGGTTTTTTCTCTTGCCAAGTATATGAGGAATATTTTACACTTCATTCTATTCTTAATATAAAGAGCCAGCGTTGCAACGGAGTTCATATCTGTTCGCAGGAGGTATCACATAATGCATAGTAAGTCACCAGAGCGCGGTAAGGCGTCTGGACGCCCGCCGCGTTGTCACCGGTATACTTTCCGGGGCCTGCTGCAGGCGGCGCTGCTGCTGGTCTCGCTCACGGCACTCGCTTCCGTTTCCGGGGCGGTAACCTACCCCGCTGAAATGGTGCTGGGCCAGTCCACCTTCCCCGCG
>CAZJUL010000148.1:5380-7260 GCA_964549095.1 uncultured Elusimicrobiaceae bacterium | reverse complement strand
CCGGCAATGGCCGCCTTCCTCCTGAAGCGCCCGGTAAAGTTGGTCCTCGGCCGCAACGAGGATATAGCCACTACCGGCAAGCGCCACGCTTACGAGTACGACTACAAGCTGGGCCTGGACGCCGACGGGAACATCCTCGCCTACCAGATAGACCTCTTCCAGCACGCCGGCGCCTGCGCCGACATATCGACGGCGGTGTTAGGCCGCTCGTTCCTGCACGTCTCCGGCTCTTACCGCGTCCCCAATATCCGCGCCACCGCGGTGAGCTGCCGCACCAACATCCCGCCGAACAACGCCTTCCGCGGTTTCGGCGTGCCGCAGGGCGCCTTCTCCATCGAAGCCGCCCTGACCCGCGCCGCGGAACTGCTGGGCGTGGACGCCGAGATCCTCAAGCGCAGGAACCTCCTGCGCGACGGCGACACGCTGCCTTACGGCGTGAAGCTTGCCTCCGTGAACGCGGAGCGCTGCTGGGAAACGCTGGACAAGAGCGTCGATCTCGCCGCGCGCCGCGCCGCGGTGGCGGAGTACAACAGGACGCACGCCGGCACCAAGCGCGGGCTGGCCGTGGTCCCGGTCTGCTTCGGCATCTCTTTCGCGCAGACCGCCCTCAACCAGGCGAGCTCGCTCGTGAACATCTATGTGGACGGCAGCGTCTCGGTGAGCACCGGCGCGGTGGAGATGGGCCAGGGCGTGAACACCAAGCTCCGCGTGATAGCGGCGCGCACGCTGGGCGCGGGCGTGGATAAGGTCAGGGTGGACACCACCAACACCTCGCGCATACCCAACGCTTCGCCGACCTCGGCCAGCACCGGGGCGGACCTGAACGGCATGGCCACGAAGATGGCCTGCGATAAGCTTTACGCCCGCCTGCAGGCCTTCGCCGCCGCTCATTTGAAGACGGACACGGCCGAGGTATCCATAAAGGACGGGGCCGTGTACGCCGGCGGGAAAAAGACCGAACTCTCCTGGGAGAAACTGGCGGCCGCTGCGCAATGGGCGCGCGTGGACCTCTCCGAGCACGCTTTCTACGCGACCCCGGACCTGCATTACGATATCGGCGCTGAGCGCGGACGGCCTTTCGCCTATTACAGCTACGCGGCCTCGCTCACCGAGGTGCTGCTGGATGTCGCGCGCGGCACCTACACCGTGGAGTCCGTGGACATAGTGCAGGACGCGGGCGAGTCGCTCTCGCCCGAGGTGGACCTGGGGCAGATACACGGCGCCGTGGTGCAGGGCATCGGCTGGGCGACTATAGAGCAGCTCCGCTACGGCGCGGACGGCCAGGTGCTCACCGGCGTGAACGCCTACAAGGTGCCGGACATAAAGTTCTGCCCGGCGCGCTTCGAGGTTACGCTGCTGAAGGATTCCGTCAATCCTTTCGCCGTCTGCAACAGCAAGGCGATCGGCGAGCCGCCTTTCGTGCACGGCCTGGGCGCTTATTTCGCCGTACTGCAGGCGCTGCGCAGCGTGCGCGCGGACAAGCCCGCGCCCTCACTGCCGCTGACCCCCGAGAAGGCCTTCATGTACCTGCACGCGCCGGTCGGCTGACGCCGCTACCCGGCCCCCGCGCGAATATGATATAAATGTCATACGCGGCCTGAACACCGGCTCTTAGAAAGGCTTCATGAAAAGAACGCTGATACTGCTCCTCCTGTTATTCTGCGCCCGTCCCGCCCCCGCCCAGGACTCAAAAACCGACGTGCTGCTTAACGCCCTGGTCTCCGAGCTCGAACGCTCGTTCGCAAAGCTGGCGGACGCGGAAAAAGCCCCCCTGTATTACCTCGGCTACGAAGTTTATGACGAAAGGGAATACGGCGCGGACGCCGTGGCGGGCGTCATTTCCGGCGAGAACGAGAAGCGCGGCCGGGATTTCGACGTGG
>CAZJUL010000148.1:4823-5370 GCA_964549095.1 uncultured Elusimicrobiaceae bacterium | reverse complement strand
GACGCCAGGGTGGGGAACAAGGCCCTGGACAACACCCACGAACTGAAGGGCGACCAGGCCTACAACAATTCCAAGCAGCAGGCGTACGGCGGCGCGCCCATAGAGGACGACGCCGAAGCCATCCGCAGCAAGCTCTGGGTCCTGACGGACATGAACTACAAGACCGCCCTGGACCAGTACGCGAAAGTGAAGATGAACAAGAGCGTCACGGCCGAAGAGGAGGACAAGTCCGACGACTTTTCCGCCTCGACCGCGGCGGTGTTCTACGAGCGCGCTGCCTTCCCGGACCTGGACCGGGAGAAGCTGAAGGCTATGATACGGCGGCTGTCGGCGAAACTGAAGGAATACGATTTTATCTACGATTCATACGCCGGCTTTTCCGTCCGGACGGTAAACCGGTATATGGTCAATTCCGAGGGCGCCAGGATAGTGACCGGGAACACTTATATCTCGGCCAGGTATTACCTTGCCAGCCGCACCGACGACGGAATGGACATCTACCGCGTGAAGAGCTACAACGCCGACGCGCTTGCCGGCCTGCCGGACA
>CAZJUL010000148.1:0-4813 GCA_964549095.1 uncultured Elusimicrobiaceae bacterium | reverse complement strand
AAGGATATGGATGATTCAGTGGCCGAGCTGCGGGCGCTGCGCTCGGTCCCTGCCAGCGAGCCCTACAGCGGCCCTGCGCTGCTGGAGAGCCGCGCCGCCGGCGTCTTCTTCCACGAGATCTTCGGCCACCGGGCCGAGGGCCACAGGCAGAAGAGCGAATCCTCCGGGCAGACCTTCACCAAGAAAGTGGGCCAGCCCATAATGCCGGATTTCCTCACCGTCTACGACGACCCGGCGCTGCGCTACATCGACGGGCAGTTCCTGCGCGGCCACTACAAATACGACGACGAGGCCGTGCCCGCCGCGCGCGCGGTGCTGGTCAAGGACGGCGTGCTGAAAAGTTTCCTGATGGGGCGCTCGCCGATAAAAAACTTCTCCGACTCCAACGGCCACGGGCGGCGCTCCGCCGGCAGCGGCGCCGTGGCCAGGCAGGGCAACCTGATAATAGAGTCGGCCAAGAATGTTTCCGCCGAAGAGCTGCGCCGCCGCCTGATAGCGGAGGCGAAAAAGAGCGGCAAGCCCTACGGGCTGCTGATAAGGGATATTTCCGGCGGCTATACCATAACCCAGCGCGACCTGCCGCAGAGCTTTTCCGTGCAGGTGACGCTGGCCTACAAGGTCTACGCCGACGGGCGGCCCGACGAGCCGGTGCGCGGCCTTAACCTCATCGGCACCCCGCTGCAGACTTTTTCGCGGATAATACTTACCGGCGGCGCGCTGGAGCCGTTCAACGGCAACTGCGGCGCTGAATCCGGCTGGGTGCCGGTTTCCGCCGTGTCGCCGGCCCTGCTGTTCTCGGAGCTGGAGACGGAGAAAGTGCAGAAATCCAACGCCAGGCCGCCGGTGCTGAAGCCGCCTTTTACGGATAATTGAGCATGAAGAACGCGCTGAAAATATTGCTCCTGCTTTCGCTCTGGGCCCCGCGCCCCGCCGCCGGGGACGATCAGCTCAGGGCCATGGGCGACGAACTGGCGCGCTCCATGGCCAAGCTGAAAATGGAGAACCTGGCCGGGCCGTATTATATCGGCTATTACATGACCTCGGACTCCAGTGCTTACGTTTCCGCTTCCTTCGGCGCGGTGATCAGCACCAGCGCCGGCGCCGGGCGGCAGATAGCGGCGGACGTGCGCATAGGCAGCCGCGCCTTCGACAACACCGGCTACGCCGGAGAAGATTACCCGTCCTACAGGCCCAATTACTCCTCCGCCCCGGACGAGGACGGCTACGACGCGCTGCGGTTCTCGCTCTGGTCCCTTACCGACCAGGCCTACAAAGGCGCGCTGGAGGCGTATTCCCGGAAAAAGGCCTACCGGGAAAAGAAGAGCCTGGCCGAGGTCTACGACGACCTCTCCGAAGAGAAGCCGGAAACCATCCTCGCGGACTGCCCCGCGCCGGGGGAGATAGGGTTCGGCCGGTGGATAGAAGCGGCCAAGCGGCTGTCCGCGGTGTTCAAAAAATACCCGAAGATACAGAATTCAGATGTTTCCGTTGATTACGCCGCGCGGGTGAACCGTTTCGTGAACAGCGAGGGCTCGCGCTACCGGCTTTGCCGCGAAAAACTGAGCCTGAACCTCTCCGCCGCGGCGCAGACCAAAGAAGGTCTCAAGATCGGCGAGGGGAAGGAGTTCAACTGGCCCTCGCTCAGGTCCGTGCCCGACCTGGATACACTGCTGGCCGAAACCGAGAAGTTCGCCGGGGAGCTGAGCTGGCTGGTGGAGTCCTCCACCGCCGAGATCTACCTGGGCCCAGTGCTATTCGAGGAGCAGGCCGCGGCCGAATTCTTCAACCAGCTTTTCGTGGAGAACGTCTCTTTCATAAAGGCGCCCTGGGCCGACAACGACGATTACAGGAAATTCTACGTGGACTCCGGGGAATTCGCGGAGAAGCTGAACATGCGCGTCACGGCGCCTTTCCTGGATATCTATGACGACCCGCTGCAGAAAGAGTTCGAAGGGACGGCGCTCAGCGGGCATTATACAGCTGATACGGAAGGCGTGCGGCCGGGCAGGCTGGAGCTGGTGAAGAACGGGAAGCTGGTGGATTATTACAGGTCCCGCTCGCCGGTCAGGCAGTTCAAAACCTCCAACGGTCACGGCCGGGCGCACATCAACGAATTCCCATCGGGCAGGCCCGGGAACGTTTTTATCAATTCCGAAAGGACGGCCACTAAGGCGGCGCTCAGGAAAAAGCTGCTGGAAATGGCCCGGGAGCTTGGGCTGGAATATGCCGTGCTGGTCAGGCGGATGTCCCAGTCCGACTCCAAGCGGATGGAAGACCTGCTGGCCAAGCCGGCGCTGGTCTACAAGGTTTTAGTGAAGGACGGCTCCGAGGAGCTCATCAACGGCGCGGAGTTCACCGGCGTGAGCTTCAGGGCGCTGCGCGACATTGTTTTGACATCGGACTCCCATTACGTCTATAATTTTTACCAGCCGGGGCCGCTGTACTACAGCCGAGGCTATGTGCCGGCGTCCATAATAGCGCCGTCCATACTGGTGCAGGAAATGGAGCTTAAAAAGACGGAACAGAAGCCGGACCGGCAGCCGTACCTGCCGCACCCGTACTTCGGGGACGGTCCGGTGAAGGCCGCGCCGGGCCGCTGACCGGTCCAAAAAACAGAATGACCCTGCAAAAAGAGGAACTCCTGAGATATTCCCGGCAGCTGGCCGTCCCGGAGGTAGGCGCCGCCGGCCAGGAAAAGCTGAAGGCTGCGAAAGTAGCGGTGGTCGGCGCGGGCGGCCTGGGCAGCGCGGTGCTGAGCTACCTGGCCGCGGCCGGCGTGGGGGAACTCGGCGCTTTCGACCACGGCGCGGTGGAACTTTCCAACCTGCACCGCCAGCTGCTCTACGGCTTTGGCGATGTGGGCGCAGTAAAGACCGCGGCCGCCAGGCGCCGGCTGCTGGAGCTGGCTCCCGGCGCGAAGGTGAATGCCCACGAAGGCCTCCTGACCGCGGAGAACATGACGGCGGCGCTGGCGCCTTACCCGTTCATAGCCGACTGCACCGACAATTTCCGCGCGCGCGCGGCAGTGAACCGCGCTTGCTTCGAGCTGGACCGCGCCTACGTGCACGCGGCGGTCTGCCAGTTCGAGGGCCAGCTGACGGTGTTCGAGCCGCGCCGCGGCCCCTGTTTGGAATGCCTGGTCCCCAACGCGGCGCAGGCGGAGAACCTGTCCGGCGCCGAGACCGGCATCATAGGCCCGGCCGTCGGCGCCGTGGCCTGCCTGCAGGCGCTGGAAGTGATGAAGCTGGTACTGGGAATGGAAACGCTGAAAGGCCGTCTCGCCCTGCTGGATTTCCGGCGGATGGGCCTGCAGATAGTCGAAATGAGCAGGGCCCCGGGCTGTCCCGTCTGCGGCCGCGGGCCCGGAAGATAAGGGCGCATCTTAAAGACCAAGAGCCGTACCGGAGATAATAATGAAACTTCAGGAATTCATAAGACCCGCCACACTGAAGGAAGCGAGGAACATCCTGCGGAAGCTGGGCCCGAAAGGCATGCCCCTGGCCGGCGGCACCGCGCTGCACTTCATGCAGGGCAAGGCGCCCGTTACGGCCGTGGACATAACCCGGCTGGGCCTTTCCTACATACGCCAGGAAGGGGACTGCTTCGCGATCGGCGCGGCGACCCCTCTTTCCGACATACAGCGCCGGCGCGGCCCCCGCTGGGCCATGCACGAGATCTGCCGGCGCATCTCCACGCACCAGATCCGCAACGTCTCCACGATAGGCGGCAACATCTGCCGCGTCTTCCCGTGGGCGGACCTGCCCGTGGTGCTGCTGGCGATGAACGCCCGGATGATGATCTACAACGGCGGGAAGAAGGAACAGGAGGTCGGCGCGGACGATTACTTCGCTTCGCAGCCGGCCAGGCGCTTCGCCGGCGGCGACCTGCTCACCGCGGTGAAGATCCCGGTGCTGAAAGCGTACCACGGCTTCGGCTCGGTAAAGGCCGTCCGCACCGCGGCCGCCTTCTCGCTGGTCACCGTGGCGGCCCTGCTGGAACTGAAGGACGGCCTGATACGGACCGCCAGGGTGGCCGCGGGCAGCGCCATCCCCTTCCCGAAGCGCCTCCGCTCGGTGGAGGCGGCGCTTACGGGCAAGGAGGCCTCCCCCGCTGTATTCCGCGCTGCGGCGGCCGAAGCCGGGAATGACGTAAAATGGGTCGGGCAGGAAGGGATGAGCGCGGAGTACATCCACGATCTGGCCGAGGTCTCATTGACCGACGCACTGGAACGCGCCGCAGAATTCGCGCGCGGGAGGAAAGAATGACGAAAGTGAGCACAGCGACAGTTTCCTTTATACTTAACGGGGAGAAGAAGACCTTCTCCACGCGGCCCGACGAGAAGCTGCTGGACCTGCTGCGCCGCGAAGGCTACCGCGGCACCAAGTACGGCTGCGGCCAGGGCACCTGCGGCGCCTGCACCGTGATCATGGACGGGCGGGCCGTCTACGCCTGCCTGCTCTTCGCCATGCAGGCCGAGGGCCGCAAGGTGCGCACCATAGAGAGCGCGGGCACGTTCGAGAAGCCCTCGGAGTTCCAGAAGGAACTGGTGGCCGCCGGCGCCGTGCAGTGCGGCTACTGCATCCCCGGCATAGTGATGAGCGCCACCGCGCTGATGGAGACCGAGAAGGACCTCAACGACGAGATCGCCCGGGAATACATGGACGGCAACCTCTGCCGCTGCACCGGCTACGAGAAGATCTGGGTGGCGCTGCGCAGGACGCTGGACGGCAGGGCGGCCGCGGCCGCCGGGAAGACCTCCCGGAAGGGGACGAAGAAATGAAAGGGCACGAACTCGCCAAGAACTTCAAGCAGG
>CAZJUL010000147.1:0-7268 GCA_964549095.1 uncultured Elusimicrobiaceae bacterium | reverse complement strand
CGGCCGACATGTAGTCCACGCTGGCCCCGCAGACCCCGAGCTTCTGCACCGGGGCGGCGAAAGCGGCGTAATTAAGCGACAGGGTCCCCGCGTAAGCCGCGCGCATTACAACTACGGAACGGTTCTCCACCCTGACCAGGCCGGCCGGGTTCCAGTAAAGCATCGAGGCGTCGCCGCCTAAAGCCGTGTAGGCCCCGCCCATAGCCGCGGCCCTGGCGTCCGCGCCCATCTTCAGGAAGCCGAGCGAAGCGGTGCCGGCCGCGTCGCGCGAAAAGTCGGCCGCCCGCCCGCCCATCACGGACAGGTGGAACAGCACGGCGGCCGACAGCAGGAGTTTTTTCATCTCTGCACCACCACTTTCATTATCCCGAACTCGGAGCCCAGCCCGGTATGCACCAGGTAAAGCCCGCTGGCCGCCGCGCGGCCGGCGGAGTTCTTCCCGTCCCAGAACGCTATGCCCGAAGCGTTGCACTGCAGCGCGCGCACCTTGTTGCCGTCTATGGTATAGATCTTGAGCGCCGAATTGGCCGGCAGGTTGGAGAAGGTCACCGTCGTGTGGCCCGCCGCCGGGCGGAACGGGTTGGGGAAGATCCAGGGCGACGAGACGCTCTGCGACGGCAGCACCTCAAAAATCCGGTACAGCGAGAAATGGGAAGTATAAGCCGTCACATTGCGGGCCGCCGGGTCCGGGAAGGACGGCAGCAGTACCCACCTGCTCCGGACAGGGTCGTACCTGCCTATCACCAGCCTGTCTTTCTGCATGCCGGGGATATCGGTGTCCCTGTAGCCTATAGTGATGGTCACGGGCCGGGAGGGCTGCAGCGGCTTATCGGTCAGTATCTCCAGGCCGGCCTCCGCAGGCGCCCCCAGGTCCCCCGGTCCGGGCGGCGGATACACCAGGGGCGTCTTCAGCGTGAGCGTCACCTGCTCGCCGAAAGTCCCGGCCGGGATGAACACGAACGAGGTGCCCGCGGCCTGCTCCAGCGTCACGGCCGCGTCCTCCTGCGCCGCTACGCCGGTAGAGATGTGCGGCAAGGCCAGCGTGGCGGTCGCTATCGTAACGGCCGCTTCCGAAACGACCCCTTCGGCGTTCACGGCGCCGACCCTGAAAAAGAAAGTGGAGGATTCTTCCAGCCCGGTAAAGAGCGCTGCCGGCGTGGACACCAGGACGGAGGTGGTGGACCCGTAAGCCTGCCAATACTGCAGCCGGTAGAGCGCGTCCGCCCTGTTCCCGCTGGCGGACCAGGAGAGGCTGACGGAGGAATAATGCACCTCGACGAAGCCGAAACCGGACGGAACAGCCGCCAGCGTCCGCACGGACGCGGTAGAGGAGAGACCGTTGCCGGAGAAATTGTAAGATTCCGCGTAGCGGGAATAAGCGCTGTCCACCTCCAGGCCCGTTTCCACGTAGTAAGTGGCGTCAGCCGCCAGCAGGGCGATAAGGCCGCCGGTGGAAGTCCAGAACCGGTAGCCGTCCTCGGTGGCCGCCGAGTCCTGCCAGGTCCACCTGACCGTGCCGCTGCTCAGCGCAAGACCCGCGAAAGAGGCCGGGGCCGCCGGTATTACGGGCCCGCGCGGCAGGCCGGCCGCTATATTCGAGATCCCGGACCAGTTGTAAACCTCGTCGTCGATCCAGAGAGCCGTGTAATAAGTCACGCCCAGCGTCAGGCCGCTCAGCAGGTAATAGCGGCTCGCGCCGGCCGCGAGCCCGGTGGATACGCTTATCTGCGCCCAGGCGATGTCGAAATTGTCGGGCACGTCCTTGTAGCGGATCTTGATGGTCGCGGTCCCGGTGTCGCCGGCTTGCCAGTTATCGCCCGGAGAGGTCCAGGACAGGAGCAGGTCGCCGACCGCCGGCCCGGGCTCCGCGGTGAGGTCGGTCACGGCCGAAGGGGGCACGGTATCCGGCAGCACGGCCTGGGTGGTGAGGGCGTAGACGTCCGAGTCGAATAAGCTGGGGGTCCCGACGCCGTTGTAGCTCCTGACCCTGTAATAATACGTGCTCGCGCACTCCAGGCCCGCGTCCGTATAGATCAGCGCCGTATAATCGTCGTCGTATACCGTCAGGCTCAGCGCGGTAATGAAGGCGTCCGTGGAGCGCTCTATCCCCCACCTGGTGCCGGCGGGGTTGCCGTTCGCGTACCAGCCTATCTGCGCTATGGAAGAGGTCACGCCCATCAGGTAGCTCCCCGAGGACGGGGCGCTCAGCGTGAAGGCGGCCGCGGAGGCCGACGGGGTGAGCCCGGCGGTATTGTAGCCCTCCACGTAGCGCAGGTAAGCCTTGTTCAGCTGCAGCCCCGTTTCGGCGTAGGAGGTCGCCCCGATGGGCAGGGAGACCACCACGCCGCCGGTGGAGTTCCTGAGGCGGTAGCCGTCCTCGTTGAAAGCGTTGTCGCCCCAGGACCACAGTATGGAATAGCCGTCCTGCGCCGAACCGGCGAAGGCGGACGCGATCACCGGGAGCGACAGCGTGAATGTGGAAACGGCGGAATCGTAGACGCTGGCGAAGCCCACCCCGTTATAGCTCCGCACCCGGTAATAGTAGGTCGTATCCGCGGTGAGCCCCTCGTCCAGGAACCCGGCCTCAGTATAATTGTGGGTGGACACGGTCAACTGCCGCACCGTGGAGAAATTGTCGGTGGAGCGCTCTATCCCCCACCTGGTGCCGAAGGAATTGCCGTTCTCCCCCCAGGCCAGCCGGACGCTGAAGGAAGTCTTGCCCACGACATAAGTACCGGAGGGCTTCATGCTCAGCGTGAAGACGTTAGTGCTGGCCGCAGCTATCCAGCCCGCGGAATTATACGTTTCCACCAGGTAGACATAGGAGGTGTTGACGCTCAGGCCGGTCTTAAGATAGTAGGTAACGCCGGGGCCGAGGGCGGCTATCAGGTTGCCGGTGGAGTCCTTCACCCTGTAGCCGTTCTCGTCGTCCGCCGTGTCGGTCCAGGTCCACCGGATAGAACCGGTGCTGACCGCGGCGCCGCTGAAGGAGCCCGGCGCGGTGGGCGTGGACATCGTGAAGGAGGAAACGACCGAATCATAGGCGCTGGGGAAGCCGAAGCCGTTATAGCTCAGCACCCGGTAATAGTAGGTAACGTGCGGCGTGAGCCCCGTGTCCTGGTAGCCGGGGGCCGTGTAGTAGTCCGCGAACGCGATGACCTGCTGCGAAGTGGCGAAATTATTGGTGGAGCGCTCCACCCCCCAGATGGTGCCGCCCGGGTTGCCGTTCGCGCTCCAGCCCAGCAGCACGGTCTGCCGGCTCCTGGCGGAGACGTAAGTACCTGAAGGCTTCAGGCTCAGCGTAAAGACCGACGTGCTGACCGACACGGCCGACCCGGCGGAATTGTAGGCCTCCGCGTAGCGGGCGTAGGGAGTGTTCACGGCCAGGCCCGTTTCCAGGTACCAGGTGGTCCCCGGGCCCAGGTCGGCCACTATGGTGCCGTACGGCGGGGTTTTGATGTAATAGCCGTCCTCGTCCCCGGAGTTGTCCAGCCAGGTCCACCTTATGGACCCGGTGCTCACGCCGTACCCGCTGAAAGAGCCGGGGGCCGGCGGCGGGGAGATGGTGAAGGTGGAAACTTCCGCGTCGAAAGCGCTGGGCACGCCGGCCAGGTTAAAGCTCCGGAGGCGGTAATAATAAGTGACGTGGGCGGCCAGGCCCGCGTCCGTTAATTCCAGCCCCGTATAATTGTCCGAAAACGCTTTTGCCGCCGCATAGGTGGCGAACCCGTCGGTGGAGCGTTCTATCCCCCAGGCGGTGCCGGCGGGGTTGCCGTTGGCCGCCCAGGCCAGGCGGACGCTGTCGGAGGTCCTGGCGACTACATAGGTGCCCGCGGGCGGCAGGCTCAGCGTATAGCCCCCCGTGCTCTGCGACACCGCCCCCCCGGCCTGGTTGTAGGCTTCCACGTAGTAAAGGTGGGAAGTGTTGGCCGTCAGCCCCGTCTCCAGGTAAGAGACGGCGTCCGGCCCGAACGACGCCACCGGCACACCGTTCGCCCTCTTCAGGCGGAACCCGTCCTCGTCGGTGGAATTGTCGCTCCAGGCCCATTGTATGGCGTGCGTGCTGAGCGTTACGGCGCTCAGGGAGCCGGGCGCCGCCGGCGGGGAGAGCGTGTAAGTGGAGATGATCGAATCGTAGGAACTGCGGTACGCCACCCCGTTGAAGCTGAAAACGCGGTAATAATAAGTGACGTAGGGCGTAAGGCCGGTGTCCGTAAAATTCAGGGAGGTGTAGGCGTCGCCCCAGCCTTTTATGAGCTGGTAGCTGGAGAAATTATTGGAGGACCGCTCTATACCGTACCTGGTATTGGCGGGATTGAAGTTCGCGTACCAGCCTATCTGGACGCTGCGCGAACTCCGCGCCATGACATAGGAACCCGCCGGCGTCATGCTCAGGGTGTAGACGCTGGTGCTGGCCGTTACCGCGGAGCCGGCCGAGTTATAGGTTTCCAGGTAATACTGGTACATGGTATTGACGCTGAGCCCGCCCTTCACGTATGAGACCGTGTCCGGCCCCAGCGCAACCACTACGCCGCCGGTGGAATTCCTTATCCTGAAGCCGTTCTCGTCGTCCGAGGTGTCGGTCCAGGTCCACCAGATCTGGCTGGGGCTGATAGCCGCGCCGCTGAAGTTGCCGGGCGCCGTGGGCGTGGAGATCGTGTAGGTGGAGACCGCCGCCGAATAGCTGGCCACCCCGTCGCCGTTGTAGCTCAGGACGCGGTAATAATAGGTGACGTGCGGCGTGAGCCCCGCGTCCAGGTAGGTGAGCGCGGTAAAATTGTCGGCATAAGCCTTTATGGCGTCCGAGCCTTCGAAATTATTGCTCGACCTCTCTATGCCCCACCGCGTGCCGGCGGCGTTGCCGTTCGCGAACCAGCCCAGCTGCACGCTAAGGGAACTGCGCGACACCACATAGGTGCCGGACGAGGGCGCGGAGAGGGTGTAGAGAGTGGCGCCGGGCAGCAGCGCGGAGCCGGTGGAGTTATAAACCTCCAGGTAGCGGTAATAGGAGGTGTTAAGGGCCAGTCCGGTTTCCAGGTAGGCGGCCGAGTCGGCGCCGATGGCGGCCGCCACCCCGCCGGTCGAATCTTTCAGCAGGTACCCTTCCTCGTCCACGGCGTTATCCTGCCAGGTCCAGCTTATCGACGTGCTGCTTGCGGCCGCGCCGGCGAAGTTCCCCGGCGCGGAAGGCGTCGAAGCCCCGGAGAGCTGCGCCCACGCTGACGGGGTATTGGACGCCCCGGACCAGTTTGCGGACTCGTCGGAGGTCCAGAGCGAGATATAATAGGTAGAGCCCGCCTCCAGGCCTGTCAGTTTCAGGCTTTGGGCGCCGCCCTGGGCCATATCGGTAGAGCGGGTTATCTGCGCCAGCACGATGCTCAGCGTCCCGGCCTCCGTGGAATAATGGATCTTGAAGGTGCCGCCGCTCAGGTTCCCGGTTCCCCCGTCGTCGCCGGTGGCGGTCCATTGCAGGAGCAGTTCCCCGGCTGACGCGCCCTGCGCGGCGCCGAGGTTTGTCACCGCGGCCGGCGGGGTAATGTCGCCCTGGGCGCGCAGCGCACGCGGCAGGGCGGCGCAAAGCAAGAGCGCCGGCAGCAGCGCAAGGACGGAGGCCCTTGCCGGTCCGCCCTTCCGCCCGCCGCTCTTCGCGGCCCGCCTGTCAGGTTGCGCTGGGAACGCCATCATTATTCCTTCCGCCCCGGTATAGCAAAAGCCTTCGGCCGGCCCCCCCGTAAAAGCGGGATCCCGGCGCTCGCTTCATTAGAACTATAATATTAGCATACACTAATAATGCGACAAAAATATTACGGGAGCGGGGCGTTTTTATTAACAGGGACCGCGGCTTTTTTGCATACACGACGGGGAAAATGCTAAATTTAGTCTACTATGCGAAAAAACCTGATACTGACGCTGCCGCTCCTGGCCCTGCTGGCCTCCGCCTGCTCTAAAACCGATGAGAAAGTCATCGCAAAAGTGGGCTCCGAAAAAATAACCGAATCTTACCTGAAGCAGAAGCTGGAAGAGATCGCGCCGAACTCCCAGACCTTCCTGGCCACCAAGCCCGGCAGGAAGCAGTTCCTGGACATCCTCATCAACGAAAAGCTGATGCTGCTGGCCGCCAAGAAAAGCGATTCCGCCCGCTCGCCCGAATACAAGAAGCGCATCTCCGCGATGGAAGCGGACCTGAAGGGCAAGCTGCAGTATTACAAGGACTACCTGCTGGCCAAGATGTGGGTGGAGGACCTGCGCGAAGGCCCCATCAAGGTCCTGCCGGCCGAGATAGACGACTATTTCGCGAAATACCCTTTCGAGATCACCATCGAGATCATCACCCTGCCCACCTACGAAGAGGCCGAAGCCGTGATGAAAAAAGTGAAGGGCGGCGCCGATTTCACCAAAACCGCCCGCGAAAAGTCCATAGACAAGGACAACGTGCGGCTGCCGCCGCTTGTCTACGGGGAATTCATGCCGGAGCTGGAAGAGATGGCGTTCAAAATGCGGCCCGGCGAGATACAGGGCGTGGTCAAGACCGCCCTGGGCTACCACATACTGAAGAAGATCTCCCAGTCCAAGCTGGACGCCGCCGAGTCAAAAGAGCGGATACAGCGCGTGCTGGAAAAGAAAAAGTTCGACGCGCACCTGGCGAAATTCCAGGCCAAGGTGAAAGTGGAGGTGTTGAATGAAGATTATAAATAGCCTTTCGGCGCTCGCCTTCCTGGCGGTTTCGCCGGCAGCGGCGGCCGTGATGGACGAGGTGGCCGTAAAGATCAACAACGAATCCATCATGCGGTCCGAATACGACAGGACCAAAGAGATGCTGACCGAGCAGTACCGCGCGGCCATGCCGGACTTTTTCAAGGCTAAGGACGCCGTGCAGCAGATAGAAAAAGCCGCCATGGACAAGCTGGTGGACGAGGCCCTGCTGAGGCAGAAAGCCGAGGCCCTGAAGATCAAGGTCTACGACAGGGAACTGGACAGCGGCGTGGCCGAGATAAAGAAGCGCTTCTCGCGCGGCCCGGACGGCGCGCCCCTGGGCGCGGAGGCGGCGGAAAAAACTTTCAGGGAAGAGCTCAGGAGAGAAGGCGTGACCACGGAGCAGTTCCGCGAAAGGATAAAGAAGCAGCTGATGGTGCGCAAGCTGGTTGAAGACACCATCAAGGCCAGGACCGCGGTTCCCAAGGAGCCGGAACTGAAGGCCTACTTCGACAAGATCTCGATGGCGGTCAAAGGCGACACGGTCACCGCCGTGTCCGGCATGGAAGAAGAAG
>CAZJUL010000146.1:6176-7281 GCA_964549095.1 uncultured Elusimicrobiaceae bacterium | reverse complement strand
ACCCGGCGGCTGCGGTAGGACAGGCCCAGGGACAGGTTCTTGTAATCCCGGCTGCCCACCGACAGGGCGCCCCTGACGCCGAAATCGCCGACGGAAGGCTTCGGGAACCAGCGCTCGGCGGCGGCCGTGAAGTTCTGGTCCTGGGAGCCGTCCGGCGCCTTTTTGACCTCGAGCTGGGCGGCCAGGTTGGAGATGAGGCTCTTGTAGTCGAAGCCGAGCTTCATGGTGAGCGGCAGGCGGTCCGTGGCGCCGGCGCCGAAGGCCACGTTGGGTTCCGGGATATGGGACGCCTGCAGGCCCACCTGGTAATGCTTGGGGAAGCGGTACAGCAGGCCGAGGTCGGCGTCGAAGGCCGAATTGGAAGAGCCGCCGGAGAGGAGCGGGTCGGACTGGCCGGTCTTGACGAGGCCGTTGGTGGAGTTGGAGGCCTCCGTGAAGGAGCCGAAGGAGCTGTTGAGGTACTTGGCGCTGGCCCCGGCGAAAAGCTGCCCGCGGCCGGGCCCGCCGAGCAGCTGGCGGCCGTAGGAAAGATAAAGGGTGTTCTCGCGGTACATCGTGGAGTTCAGGGAGAACAGGTTCAGGCCCGCCGCCACGACGCCCTTCTCGCCGTCGGCCAGCGGGTGCGCGTAGCCGAAGAAGGAGGTGCCGAGGTCGGAGCCGTCGGTCAGGCCCATGTAGAGCTGGCTGTAGGACGCGCCGAACTGGGGGCGCTGCACGGTGGCCAGGCCGGCGGGGTTGTAGTGCAGCGCGTAGACGTCGTCGGCCACGGCCGCCATTGCGTTGCCCATGCCGGGGCCGCGGGCGCCGACGCCCAGGTCCTCGAAGGCCGCGTAGGCGGGGGCGGCGGCCAGCCACAGCGCGCAGCAGAGCGCCGCGAAGCTTGCGCTTCCGGTCGCCCGCGCCGTTATGGTCTTCACGAGTTTCATATTATCTGACCACCACTATCGTGCCGTTGAAAGTCTTGTCTTCCGCTTTTATCTGGTAAATATAGACGCCGCGCGGCACGGTCCTGCCGCCGGCCTTGCCGTCCCAGGTCAGGGTGTCGGCCATCTGCGAACCGGCCCTCATATCGGCCACGAACGCGCCCGAGAGGTCGAAGATCTTG
>CAZJUL010000146.1:0-6158 GCA_964549095.1 uncultured Elusimicrobiaceae bacterium | reverse complement strand
CCAGCGTGAAGGTGACATAGTCGTTCAGGCCGTCGCCGTTGGGGGTGATGGCTTTATTCGACAGCTCTTTCACGTCGAAGCTGACGCCGGAGCTGCGGGCCAGGCTGCGTATCTGGTAGCTGCCGGGCAGTGCGGTGCGCACGGTGACGGTCTGGTTGGAAGCGTCCACGTCGCCGAAGACCTTCACGAATTCGCTGCCGTTATGCCAGTAGGAGCCCAGCGCGAACGGCGCGTCCGAAACGCGCACCGCGGAGGCCAGCGCGGCTTGCGGGACCGGCGAACCTTCCCGGACGGCCTTGGCGGCGCCGCTGGTGACCACGCTGCCGTTCACCGCTTCGTACCGCAGGACTACCTTCATGTCGGGCTTGTCCAGCTGGAACGGCACTACCAGGCCTTCCGGGGCTTCGACCAGTTCGAAGTCCAGCGACTTGACAACTTTCCCGCACTCGTCCTCGGGTTTCTCCAGGGCGCGGAAGAAGCGGTATTTGCCGTTGGGGCTGCTGGCGGCCAGCATGGTGTGCGCCAGCTCGGCCGGGATCATCAGGCGGGAGATATTGTCGGACGCGATGGCGTACACGTTCCTGCCGGTGTCGGCCGCCATAGAGACGCCGGCCGTGCCGAGGCCGTCGCGGGCTTCGACTTTAAAGAAATAATCGGAATCCGGGTCGGGCACCGCGAGCGTCACGCTGGAGGCTGCTATGGGGACCGAGGCCACCAGCGACCAGCCGGGCACCACTATGCCGGTGGCGCGGTAGATGTCGTAGCGGGCCAGCTCGAAGGGCTCGGCCGCGCGGGTGAACGGGGAGCCGTCCTCGTTGGAGGTCACGCGGTCCCAGGTCAGGGTGATGGAGGAGCGGGCCGTATCCAGCGCGGCCTGCAGGCCGGCCGGCGCCATCGGGGACAGGTCCAGCAGGCATTCGGTAGAGACGAATACGGAGTAGGTGTCCGTGTCGTCCAGGCTGGCGAAGCGGTAATAGTAGGTGGTGTCCAGGTCCAGCGCGGTATGCAGGTGCCCCGTGTCGGCGGTGGTCGATACCACAACTGAACCGTCCGCCAATGTCTCTCCGGGGTTGTAGCCGGTGCCGTCCTGCACGGCGACGGTGATGGGCGCGGTGCTCATCTGCACCAGGACGCCGGCCAGGCCCTGGTAATCGGGCTTCTCCCAGTTAAAGCGGACCTTGCGGCCAAACGCGTCGCGCATGGCGGCCAGGCTCATTATGGGCATCGGATAGCCGCCGGTCCGGGTGGCGATTATGGTGTCGAAATTGACCGCGCCTTCCCAGTTGAGGCTGCCCAGCTTGAAGTAATACACCGTGTGCGGGTAAAGGCCGGTGACGGTCAGCGACATGGCCAGGCCCTGCGGGGTCACGGAGGACTGCAGCAGTCCGCCCTGCGCCAGCGCGCCGAAGCTGGTGGAGGAGGCGTCAATGCGGAAGCCCTCGGCGGCGCCCTGGGGAAGCAGCCAGGAGAAGGTTACGCTGGAGTTGTAGACCGCGCTCAGGACCGGGGAGACCGGCAGGTTGGCCAGCGTGGACTTTGTCCCGGTGGCGGAGGTTTCGGAGGCGGCTTTGCGGTCGTCCGCCAGGTAGACGCGGGCGTAATAGGTGGTGTTGGGCTCGAGGCCGGTCAGGGTGTAGGCCTGCGCGTCGCCGGGCGTCACGGAGGTGGAAAATTCGGTCTTGTAGACCGTGGGGTCGAAAATGTGGGAGGTCTCGGAAGAGTAGTCGATGCGGTAGTAGCCGCCGGACACCGCGCCGACGAAGCCGTCTACGCCGGGCGCAAACCAGGCCAGGTCCACCACGCCGGTGCTCTGCGTGACCGCCGTGATGCTGACCACGGAGCCGGGCTGCGCGGCCAGCGGCATGTAGCCGGAGCTGAATTTGAAGCCGCCGCCGGAGCAGGTGGAGACGGCGGCTTCGGCCAGCGCGGCGTTAAGCGAGAGGCCGCCGCCGGAAGAGACCGTTCCCCCTACCGAGACCACGTTGCGCCGGAGCTCGGCCGCGCCGCCCGTGAGCGGGAGGCCGGCCTTAGATATAGATACAAATGACAGCGCCAGGGAAGCGGCCAAAAAAAATACGGCGGCCCGCGCGCCGCTGTTCGCGTGCGCCCGGTTCGCTTTATTTTTTTCTCCGCCTTTCAGGTACATACTTTTTCCGTTCCCTTCCCCCCGCTCAGCGCTGGGTGGGTTTCGAAGTCAGTTTCAACAGCGATTTGATCCGCGAGACCAGCAGGCGGGGGCTCACGGGTTTGAACAGGTAATCCTCGGCCCCGGTATCCAGGCCCTCTACGCGGTTTACCACCTCGCGTGCTTCCCCGGTCAGCATTATGACGGGTATATGCTTGGTGGCCTGTCCGGCTTTCAGCGCGCGGCAGACGTCCATCCCGGTCATATCCGGCAGGTTCACGTCCAGTATGATCAGGTCGGGCTTGTCCGCGGCGGCCTTCAGGAGGCCGGCTTTACCGTCGGGGCTTACCAGGAATTCATAGCCCTCGGGCTGCAGGGTGGCCTTCAGCACCTGCTGCATCATCGGGTCGTCGTCTATCGCGAGTATTCTGTACATTTTATCCTCCGGGAATCTGGTTGCTTATGTTATATTTAACAAGTTGCAGTATACACGGACCCTACAGGGATGTAACACGCGTGTAACATATTAAATGTATAATATGGGTATGACCTACCGGTTTCTGGCCATCTGCGACAATCCGGCGCTGAACGATCTGCTTCAGGCCGCAGTGCAGTTGGACGGCTTTTTACTGGAAGTGGTCAAGAGCGGCAGCCAGGGGTTCAAGTCCATAATAGAGAAGCGCCCCGACCTGCTTATAGTGGACATCGCCATCCCCGACATTAACGGCCTGTCCTGGCTCAGCATCCTGCGCCAGACGAAGGAAGGAAAAGACCTGCCGGTGATAGTGGCCGGCGAAAAGATAGGCCCGGACGAAATGGCCCAGGCTTTCGAGCTGGGCGCGGACGACTGCGTGGCTTTCAGGCACATCGACCCGCGCGAGCTGTCGGCCAGGCTGCGCGCGGCGCTTCGGCGGCGGCGGGAATACGCGGAAGAGACCGGGGAGCCCCTCGTCATAGGGGCCGTGGAACTGGACCCGGCGCGGCACAGGTGTTTCGTGGGCGGCAGGGAAGTGGCCCTGCGGCCGCGTGAATTCGAGCTGCTGGAAATATTGATGAAGAAAGCCGGCAGGGTGCTGAACAGGCCCTACCTGCTGGAAAGCGTCTGGGGGATGAGCGGCTCGGCCGATACCCGGACGGTGGACGTTACGGTCAGCCGACTGCGCAAGGCGCTAGGCGAAAAAGCTTCGGGCTGGCTGGAATCAGTGGAAAAATTCGGCTACCGCTTCAGAGACCCAAAAGACATTTAAACTACGGGGACACCTTGCCGCAAGGTGTCCCCAATGCTTGATACCTCAAGCCAAACAGACGGGGACACCTTGCCGCAAGGTGTCCCCCAATGCTTGCTACCTCCTGCATACATCACAGGAAGAATTCTCTACGGGCTCGCTTTCTATCTGGAAGGCGCAATGCTTTATGGAGAACCGGCATTCCATGGCGCAGGTGGCGGCTTTCAGCACTTTCCCGAAGGCGTCCTTGTCCTTTACCACCAGGTGCGCGCTCAGCACGTCGAAGCCGGAGGTCAGGCTCCAGATGTGCAGCTCGTGCACGTCTTCCACCCCTTCAATGGCTTTGAGCGCGCCTTCCACTTCTTTGAAGGCTATGCCGGGAGGCACGGACTGCATCAGGATATGGAAGGTCTCGAGCATCAGCCGGGTGGAGCTGTAGAGTATCAGGGCTATGATGGCCAGGGAAACTATGGTGTCGGCGCGGTAATAGCCGGTGAAATGGATCACGAGGCCGGCGGCTATGACGCCCACCGAACCGGCCATATCGCTGAGCACGTGCAGGAAAGCCCCCCGGACGTTGATGTTGCCGTGGGCGTGGCCGTGCAACAGCTTGGCGCAGATCATGTTGGCGACGAGCCCGATGGCCGCGACTATCAGCATCGGTTTTGAAAGCACGGGCACCGGGTCCAGGAACCGCGCGTAGACCTCGCGCAGCATGTAGCCCGACACGACCCATAGGAGCAGCGCGTTGGCCAGCGCCGCCACCACTTCGATGCGGCGGTAGCCGAAGCTGCGCTTATCGTCCGGCGACAGCGAAGCCATTCTCGAGGCGAGCAGGCTTATCCCCAGCCCGGTCACGTCGGTAAGCATGTGCAGGGAATCGCTCAGAAGGGAAATGCTGCCGGTGAGCAGGCCGCCGACTATCTCCACCAGCGCGATGAAGGCCGTGATGAAGAAAGCCGCTTTTATCGGCCCCCTTTCCCCGTGCCCGTCGTGTTCGTGCTCGTGATGCTCGTGGCCGTGTTCGTGGTGTTCGTGCATGGTTTTTATTTAGCCCATTCCCGGACCAGGTTCAGCAGTACTTCGGCGGACTTGTTCATGCCGTCCAGCGAAACCCATTCGTAGCGGCCATGGTAGTTGTAGCCGCCGGTAAAAACGTTGGGCGTGGGCAGGCCCATGAAAGACAGCCGCGCGCCGTCCGTGCCGCCCCTGACCGGCTTTATCAGCGGGACCAGCCCCGCGGCCTTCACCGCGGCCACCAGGTTCGCCATCACGCGCGGGTGCTTCGCTATTACCGCGCCCATATTCCGGTACTGCTCCCTGAATTCCAGCTTGATGGAGGCCAGCGGGTATTTCAGGCGCTTTTCCGCGACGATAGCCTTAAGGTGCTCTTCCTGCTTTTTCAGCTTGCCGAGGTCGTGCTCGCGGACAATGCCGGACACCTCGGCCTTTTCTATCTCCGCCTTTATGTCCGTGAACATTATGAAGCCGTCCCGCTGCTCGGTGGTTTCGGGCAGGCGGTTCTCCGGCCAGGAAGACACTATATCGGCGGCTATGCGCGCGGCGTTGGCCAGCGCGTCCTTGGCGGTGCCGGGATGCACGCTCTTGCCCTCTATCGTTATCTTCACGCCGTCGGCGTTGAAGGTCTCCTCTTCGATGGTCCCGGCCACGTCGCCGTCGAAGGTGTACGCCGCGTCCGCCCCGAACGCCTTCACGTTGAAATATTTTACGCCCTGCCCCACTTCTTCGTCGGGGGTGAAGCCTATCTTCAGCGCCCCGCGCTTGATCTCCGGGTGCTTTACCAGGTATTCCGCCGCGGTCATTATTATGGCTATCCCCGCCTTGTTGTCGGCGCCCAGCAGCGTGTCGCCGGAGGCGGTGACGATGTCCTGTCCTTTGCATTTCAGCAGTTCGGGGCAGTTCGCGGGGGTCAGTGCGAGGCCGTGCTTTTTGCTGATGACTATCTTCCCGCCGGCGTAGCGTCTGTGCAGCTGTGGCCTGACATTCTTGCCGCTTGCTTCGGGCGAGGTGTCCATATGCGCCAGGAAGCCGATGACGGGGAGCTTGCCTTTCGCCGTAGCCGGCAGGGTCCCGGTCACGTAGCCGTACTTGTCCATCTTCACGCTTTTCACGCCTACGGATTTGAGCTCCGCGGCCAGCAGCCTGCCGAGGACCAGCTGGCCTTTAGACGACGGGAAAGTCTTCGAGGCCTCGTCGCTCCGGGTGTCCACTTTCGCGTATTTTACCAGCCGCTTGTGTAGCTTTTCTTTGAAGTCCATCGTTGCCTCCGCAATTTTGACCGCGCGCGCTCATAAATCCTATAATCAATTATATTCTAATTCGCCGCCGCATTCAAAGGAGCCCGCAAATGGCCTTTAACCTGATCCCCAAAGAAGTCAAATTCTTCGACTACCTGACCCTGCAGGCCGAGAACACCGTCAAGACGGTGGAGTACCTTAAAGCCGCCGTGAAAAAGGGCGTTATAGACGAAGAGGTGGTCAAGAAGATCAGGGACTACGAGCACGAAGGCGACACGCTGTGCCACGAGATAGTGGATATGCTGAACCGCACTTTCATCACCCCGCTGGACCGCGAAGACATCTACGCGCTGGCCAATACGCTCGACGACGTGCTGGACCTGGTCAACGCCATCACCAACCGCATGCGGCTTTACAAGCTGGACCCGTGCGACGAACATTTCGTCCAGTTCGTGGAAACCATCGACCAGTCGGTCATAGCCCTCGCCAACGCCGTGAAGCACCTGCACGACAACAAGCGCCAGCGCCGCGTGCTGGACCACTGCATAG